>JBBILK010000001.1:0-1424 GCA_037444965.1 Actinomycetota bacterium
GGGGACGAGCTCGCGGCTCGTCGCCGTTCCGACCGAGAAGAAGCACAGGTCGAGGTCTCCCGCGGCGAGCGCTTGCGGCGTCGCCTCCTCGACCCGGAGCTCGTGCTCGCCGAAAGCGACGCGGCTGCCGGCCGAGCGGGAGCTCGCGAAGGCACGGACGCGGTCGAAGCCGCGCCCGGCGAGGAGCTCGAGGGTGACGGTACCGACCGCGCCGGTCGCGCCGACGACGCCGATCCGGGGGCGCTCGCCCGCGCTCACGATTGCAACCCCGCCGGGTCACGCGCATCGAGACCGAAGGCGGCGTGGAGCGCCTCGACCACGCGCTCGACCTCCGCAACGGGAACGTAGAAGGCGATCGTGATCGGCGAGCTCGACACGAACTGGGCCTCGATCCCGCGGTCGTGCAACGTCGCGAACGTGCGCGCCGCGATGCCGGGGTGCCCCTCGACGGCGCCGCCGACGACGGTGATCTTGCCGAGGTCGTCGTGCTCCGACCACGATGCCCCCAGGCCGTCGAGGGTCGCGGCAGTCGTCGCCCGGTTGTCGAGTCGTGCCGAGAAGACGATCACGTCGGCGCTCGTCTGGACGATCGTGTCGACGTTCACGTCGCGCTCGGCGAGCGCAGCGAAGAGCGTCGCGGGAGTCACGCCGTGGACGCGGTAGACCGCCTCCTCCACGGTGTGCGTCACCGCTGAGATCGTCGCCTTCCTCGGCATCCGCCGGTCCTCCTTCGTGACCCACGTGCCCTGCTCGTCCGAGAACGGCGAACGGACATGGAGCCTGACGTCGTGGTTTCGTGCGAACTCGACCGAGCGTAGCTGAAGGACGTTCGCTCCGGCGGCGGCCAGCTCCAGCATCTCCCCGTACGTAACCGATCGCAGCCTGCGGGCCGTGGGGACGAGACCGGGGTCGGCGGTGAAGACGCCCTCCGAGTCCGAGTAGATCTCGCAGACCTCGGCGCCGAGCGCGGCGGCGAGCGCCACGGCGGTCGTGTCCGAGCCGCCCCGCCCGAGCGTGGTGATGTCGCGGTCGGTGGACATCCCCTGGAAGCCGGCGACGAGCACGATGCGGCCCTCGTCGAGCGCCCGCTCGATACGCGTCGCCCGCACCTCGACGATCTTCGCCTGCGTGTGCGCTCCGTCGGTGACGATCCCGGCCTGGGAGCCGGTGAGCGAGATCGCCTCGCGGCCGAGGTCGGCGACGGCCATCGCGACGAGCGCGCATGCGATGCGCTCGCCGACCGAGAGGAGCATGTCGAGCTCGCGCGGGTCGGGGCTCGCGGAGACCTCGTGGGCGAGGCCGATCAGCTCGTCCGTCGTCCGGCCCATCGCCGAGATCACGCCGACGACCCTGGCCCCGCCGTCTCGCGCCGCGACGAGCCTCGCCGCGACCTGCCGGATCTTCTCTGGGTCGCCGACCGAGGC
>JBBILK010000001.1:1434-14927 GCA_037444965.1 Actinomycetota bacterium
ACTTCATCACCAGCGTGCCGCGCCGGGGCGCCCCCCGGTCGGGGACGGCGGCGGGAAGTGCTCGGAGCTCCCGGGTCGGCATCCGCCTACAGCATTTCGCGGCGTCCGGAGAGCGCCCTGCCGAGCGTCACCTCGTCTGCGTACTCGAGGTCGCTGCCGACTGGAAGCCCGCTCGCGAGCCGTGTCACCCGGGTGCGCCCGCGCAGGCGCTCGGCGATGAAGGACGCGGTCGCCTCGCCTGTCATGGTCGGATTGGTCGCCAGCACGACCTCCTCGACGCCGTTTCGCTCGACGCGCCTCAGGAGCCCGTCGATCCGGAGGTGCTCCGGCTCGACCCCGTCGAGCGGTGAGAGCGCGCCGCCGAGGACGTGGTAGACGCCGCGGTACTCCCCCGTCCGCTCGAGCGAGACGAGGTCGGCCGGCTGCTCGACGACGCAGATGACCGTGTGGTCGCGCCGGGCGTCGGCGCAGATCCCGCACACCTCTTCCTCGGTGAGGTTGCCGCACTCGCGGCAGAAGCCGATTCGCTCCTTCGCGTCCCGGATCGCCTCGGCGAGCGCGAGCGCCTCTTCCTTCGGGACGCGGAGCAGGTGGAACGCGAGCCGCTGCGCGGTGCGCGTGCCCACGCCCGGGAGCCGGGTGAGCTGGGCGATCAGGTTGTCGACGACGGGGCTGTACACGCCGTCATTGTGCACCGGCCTTCCGGGTCACAGCCCCGGAAGGCCTAGTCCGCCGAGGCCGCCCACGGCACCGCCGAGCTTGGACTGCATCAGCTGCTGCGCGTTCTCGAGCGCCTGGTTGACGGCCGCGAGCACGAGGTCCTCGAGCATCTCGGGGTCCTCGGGGTCGATCGCCTCGGGCGCGATCTTGAGCTCGACGATCTCGCCCGCGCCGGTCGCCTTCACGCGCACCATGCCGCCGCCGGCCGACGCCTCGACGATCTCGTTCGCGAGCTCCTCCTGGGCGCGGGCCATCTGGGCCTGCATCTCCTGGACCTGCTTCATCATCTTGTTGATGTCCATCTTCACGGCGGCTGCTCAGCTCTCCTCTCTGACCTCGCGGGCGTCGAACGTGTCTTTGAGGAGCGAGACGAGCTCCTCCTCGGTCGTCGGGCGCTCGGCGTCGCCGGCTTCGCCTTCGGCGGCGTCGGGCTCGGCGCCGACGGCGAACGCGAGCTTGAGGTGGCGCCCGGTCACCTCGTGGAGCACCTCGGCGAGGAGGCCGGCGTTCCTCGGCTCCTCGGCGAGGTTCCGGTGGAACGAGGCCGCCGGTGGGAACTCGATCACGAGGCGGTTGCCCGCGAGCTCGACCGGCTTCGCCTCGCGGAGCATCGAGGCCGTCGGGATCGAGCGCTCCTCGAGCGCCGGCAGGACGGCCTGCTTCCAGAGCTGCTGGATCTGATCGAGCTCTACCTCCGGCTCCTCCTCCGCCTTCGCCTTCGGCGAAGGCGGAGGAGGAGTTAGAAGAGCCGCCTGCGGCTCGGGCGTGGGTTGCTCTGCCGCCGGCGCTGCGCTTCTCGCTTCCAGCCGCTCGAGGCGAAGCAGGAGCGACTCGCGCGAGAGGTCGGCCTGGGGTCTCGTGACCTTGACCAGGGCGAGCTCGAGCGGCAGGCGCGGGTCGCCGCCCTGGCGGATGTCCTCGATTGCGACCGCGAGCAGGTCGATCAGGCGGAGCACCTCGGCGGCGCCGAGCTGGTTCGCCTGCGCGCGCAGGCGCTCCCGCGTCTCCTCGGTCACCGGGATCGAGTCGGGCACCTCGCCCATGTGCTGGACGAGCAGGAGGTGGCGGAGGTGCTCGAGCAGGTCGGTGACGAGCCGGGCCAGGTCCTGCCCCTGGCTCGCCAGCTCCTCGACGAAGGTGAGCGCGCCCGCGGTGTCCCGGTCGACGACGAGGTCGCAGAGCCGGAAGAGAGCGTCCTCCTCGACGGCGCCGAGCAGCTCGAGCACCGCCTGGACGCTGACGCTGCCGCCGGTCGCGGACGCGAGCTGGTCGAGGGTCGAGACCGCGTCTCTGAAGCTCCCGCGGGCGCTCCGCGCGATCAGCGCGAGCGCCGCCTCCGGCGTCTCGATCTGCTCGCCGTCGGCGACCCGCCGCAGGAGCCGCGTCAGCTCGGCGAGCCGGGGGCGGGCGAAGAGGAAGGTCTGGCAGCGCGAGCGGACGGTCGGGAGCATCTTCGAGAGGTCGGTCGTGCAGAAGATGAACACCAGGTGGGGCGGCGGCTCCTCGATCAGCTTCAGGAGCGCGTTGAAGGCCGCATCAGTGAGCTGGTGCGCCTCGTCGAGGATGTAGACCTTGTAGCGCCCCTGGACGGGTTGCAGGACGACTCGCTCGCGGATCTCGCGCACGTCGTCGATCCCGCGTTGCGAGGCCGCGTCCATCTCGATCACGTCCAGCGACGTACCGGCGGCGATCGTCCGGCACGAGGTGCATTCCTTGCACGGCTGCGGCGTCGGCCCGCGCTCGCAGTTCAGCGACTTCGCGACGATGCGGGCGAGCGACGTCTTCCCGGTCCCGCGCGGCCCGGCGAACAGGTACGCCTGCCGCACGAGGTCGCGCTCGATCGCGTTGCGGAGCGTGCGAACGACCGCCTCCTGGCCGACGACCTCGTCGAAGTCGAGCGGCCGGTACTTGCGGTACAACGCCGTCATGGCGTAGGGGAAACCATGTTTCCCCTACGGTACCCCTTCTTCGCGCCGTCGCTCCGCTCGGCGGCGTAGCACGGCGGGCCAGCGAGCCAAGCTCGCAGGCCCGCCTTTCCGGAAAGATCTTCTGCCGGGCTTTGCCCGGCAGAAGATCGTGCAAGCACCGACCCGCGAAGCGAGTCGGCAAAGGAGGGAGCGCCCGAGGGAACCATGGGTTCCCTCGGGTTGTGCCCGGTCGCGCACCTCCCTTCGAAGGTGCGTCCGGGGCGGTGCCGGCGACGCTCGCTCGGGCCAGGCTGCTCCGCGGCGCCTGGGAGGCTCCGCTTAGCGCTGCTTCCTCCCGGACCTGACGCGGTTCGCAGGCTCCCATCGCGCGGAACCTGGCCGTCGACGCTCACGTGCGCAAGCCCTACCTCGAACGCTGCCCCCTCGGGAAGGAGTTCAGCCCCGCTGTAGCGGATTGCGGGTTCAGGGAACCGCTAGCTCCCCGCCTAGCGCGACCGGGCAGGGCGATGGTAGCAGCGTGCGTTCCGGCTCAGCCGGGGAAGACCTCGACGCGGGCGCGGTGACCCCGAGCCCGGCCGAGCGACCGGTCGGTCGTCACGAGCGGGCAGTCGAGCGCCTCGGCGAGCGCGATGTAGGCGGCGTCGTACGGCGTGATGGAGCGGCGCAGCTCCCAGATACGCTCGAGGAGCGCCACGTGCGGGTAGCGTCGCAGGCCCAGATCGGCGAGATCCGAGACGATCGCGCCGCCGACGGAAGCCGCGAGCACGCCTGCGCTCACGCGTCGGCGCACCGCGCTCGCCACCTCGAGGTCGAGGAGGTGCGGCGCGTGGAGGTCGCCTTCGTGGCGGAGGAGAAGGTCGGTTACCCAGGACGCCTGAGGCTCGCACGGCGTCAGGTAGTCGACGGCTGCGGACGCGTCGACGACGATCACGAGGCGTCGCGAATCCGCCGGATGACCGTGGCAGAGTCTTCCTCGGTGACCACGGGCTTGCGCCGGCGGATCCGCGCGTTCAGCTCTTCGAGCGTCGGTACCTCGGCGATCTTCTCGACCTCGGCGAGCAGGTAGTCGGACAGCGACATCCCCTTCTGTGCTGCCCGTACCTTGAGCCTCGTGTGGAGGTCGTCCGGGACGTTCCGGATCTGGATCATCTTGGGCATGTGAAGCACATTAACACATGTGCACCACATGTCCTATACAACCATGGCCGTTCGAGCCACCGAAGGCGCTCGCGCCCGCTGCTATCCTCGCCCTTGCTCCCGGGCGCATAGCTCAGCGGGAGAGCGCCCGCTTCACACGCGGGAGGTCCCTGGTTCGATCCCAGGTGCGCCCATGGGCCCACTCGAGTCGAGTGGGATTCCCAAAGCCCGTGCGGTCACGAGCTGATCTGCTCGCTCGGTATGGGTGGAGTGCCGCGGCGGCCGTGAAACACAGCGTCGACGTTGTTGACCCACGGCAGCCTCGTAGAACGTACGGCTCGCTTCGAGGTCGCGCACCCGCGATGAGATTCCGCCGCCGCGGCGGTCGTAGAGTTCGACCCCTCGAGAAAGGAGACGACATGCCGAGGATCACGCAGGTGGGCAGGGTCATGGTTCCGGTGGCCGACCAGGACGAGGCGATCGCCTTCTACACGAGCACGCTCGGCTTCTCGCTCGTCGCGGACGTTCCCTTCGGGGACGGCGAGCGCTGGGTCGAGGTCGCGCCGCCCGGCGGAGGCGCAGCGCTCGCGCTCGTCCCGGCGCGCGGTGAGTACCAGCCGGGGCGTACGACCGGCATCGCGCTCATGTCGGACGACCCGCGCGCGGATCACGCCGAGCTGCAGGGGAAGGGCGTCGACGTCGACGCGGAGCTGATGGGCGGCGACGGCACGGTGCCGCTCCTTTTCTTCTTCCGCGACCACGACGCGAACACGCTGATGATCGTGGAAGACCGGTAGGATCGTCGGCTCAGGCTGTCCAAGGAGGAGGGCACGATGGATCACGCGGCCGCGCTGCGGCGTCTCTACGACGCGATCAACGCCGGCGATGTCGACGGGTTCGGCGACCTCATGGCCGACGACTTCGTCGAGCACGAGGAGACGCCCGGCCTTGCGCCGACGAAGGACGGCGTCAAGGAGTTCTTCCGGATGTACATCGGGGCGTTCCCCGATCTGCATTTCGACGCGGAGGACGTCCTGGCGAGCGGGGACAAGGTCGTCGGCCGGGTGAGGATCACCGGCACGCACCAGGGCGAGTTCATGGGCATGCCCGCGACCGGCAAGAGCATCGACGTGCAGGCCATCGACATCATCCGCTTCGACGACGGCGGTCTCGCGCGGGAGCACTGGGGTGTCTTCGACGCGATGGCGATGATGCAGCAGCTCGGCGTCGTGCCCGAGGGCGCCCCCGGGTAGTCAGCGCCCGAACCAGCGGGCGCGGCGGCTCGCGCCGAAGTGCTGCTTCTCGGCGACGAGGGCCGTCGAGGGCTCGAGGAACGTGCCCGTCGGCCTCGGGCCCGAGAGGAAGTCGACGTCGACGCGGCCGACGCGACCGGCGCCGAACTCGACGTAGCAGGCGCCGCGCCCGTCGTAGGGGGCCGGCTGCTCCTCGCCTCGCACGGTCGCGATCAGCGACGCGGCGACGACGCGCGCAGCTCCTTCCGCGAACACCCCGGCCTTGGGGACGCCGACCGTCGCGACGTCGCCGACCGCGTACACCTGCGGGAACCGCGTCTCGAGCGTCTGCGAGCTCACCGGCACGTACCCCTCCTCGGTCATGCCGCTCGCGATCACCACGTCGGGGGCGCGGTGCTTCGGGACGCCGAGGAAGAGGTCGTACGGGAGCTCGCTGCCGTCGTCGAGGACCGCGACGCGGCGCGCCGGGTCGAGCGAGGCGACACGCCGTTCGGGGACGAACTCGATGCCGCGCTCGGCGAACGCGTCGAGCAGGGCGCGAGACGTGTCCGGCGACGGCGGCACCGGCGTGCCGAACGGCATCACCAGGGAGATCTCGCAGTCGTCACGGACGCCCCGTGCCGACAGGTAGTCGTGCAGGAGCAGCGCGCACTCGCTCGGCGCGGGCGGGCACTTGAAGGGCGCACCGCAGACGCCCACGAGAGCACGGCCCCGCTCGAAGGCGGGAAGCACGTGGCTCAGGAGCTCGGCGCCGGCGACCGAGTAGAACTCGTTGCCCCCGGCCAGCCCGGGCGTCGCCGCGACGTCGTAGTCGGCCCCGAGCGCCACGACGAGGAAGTCCGCCTCGTGGACGCCGCCGTCGGTGGTCACACGCCTCGCCTCGGGGTCGATCGCCGTGATCGTCTCCTGCAGGAAGCGCACCCCCGGCCTGGCGACGTCCCGGTAGGGAAGGCGGACCGCGTCGAGCGTCGTCCGGCCGAACATCACGTCGAGCTTCGAGTAGCCGAAGACGAACGCGTCGCTCCGGTCGATCAGGGTCACGTCGACGCCGTCGCCGAGCGTCTCCGACAGGACGGTCGCGAGCTCGAGCCCACCGAAGCCCGCTCCGAGGACGACGACCCGCGTCTTCATCGAGCGATCATGTCGCGAATCCTGCTCATTGACAAGGTCGCGTCCGCGAGGTCGGATACGCAGGGTGGGCTCGACGGAGACCAGCCTCTCGATCCGTGACCGGATCCTGGCCGTGCTCGAGGGGCGCAAGCCCGACCGCGTGCCCTTCTGCGACCGGCTCGAGCTCTGGCACGCCGCGCTGATCCGCCAGGGCCGGCTTCCGGCCGAGCTCGAAGGGCTGTCGCTGACCGAGGTGCACGCCGCGGTCGGAATCGGCCAGCTCAAGTTCGTCGCCCCGTACGCGTTCCGGCTTCGCGGCGTCGAGCTGACCGTCAGCGTGAACGGAGAGACGGAAGCCCGCGAGACCGACCCCGTGATCGAGCGCTTCCCGAACATGCAGGATCGCGTTCGGACGGATCGACCCGGGGTGACGTCGTTCCGGTTCTCGACGCCGGTCGGCTCGCTGCAGGTCACGCAGGAGGTGCTCGAGGAGGCGGTCGCCTGGGGCGAGATGGGGTACCTCGCCGAGCATCCGATCAAGGGGCCCGAGGACTACGCGACCGTGCACTGGATCCTCGAGCGGGTCGAGCTCGTGCCCCAGTTCGAGAAGCTCCGGCAGGAGGAGGCGGCGATCGGGGGAGTCGGCTTCGTGACGCCCTACCTCCACCGGATCCCGTTCCAGGAGATCCTCCTCGACTACCTCGGTGAGATCCCGACCTTCTACGCGCTCGCGGACGAGCCGGCGCGGGTGCGAGCGCTGCTGGACGCGCTCGACGAGCTCAAGCTGGCGACCGCCGAGCTGCTCGCCGGGCTCGACGTGCCGTACGTCCAGCTCTTCGACAACCTCACCGGCGACATGACGGATCCGAGGCTGTTCGCGGAGTACTGCCTGCCCGCGTACCAGCGCTACGCCGAGCTGTACCACCGCCAGGGCAAGAAGATCGGCAGCCACACGGACGGCAACCTGAAGCCGCTGCTCGCCCTGCTCAGGGAGTCCGGCCTCGACGTCTGCGAGTCGTTCTCGCCGGCGCCGCTCACGGTCTGCACGTTCGACGAGGCGTGGGAGGCGTGGCGGGGCGCGACTCCGATCATGTGGGGGGTCGTCCCCTCGCCGCTCCTCGAGGAGCGCACGCCCGAGGCGGAGCTCCACGAGTTCGTCGACCACGTCTTCGAGACCGTCGGAGACGAGCCGATCATCCTCGGAGTCAGCGACATGGTGCTCGGCAACAATCTGATCGAGCGGGTTCGCTACGTCGCCGAGCGGGTCGAGCACCATGCGCTCTAGCAAGCCGGTGACGCCGTGACCCGCGGCGGGGGAGCGGTGGCCCTGGTCGTGTGCGGCGCCCTGGTCGAGGATGTCCGTTCGCTCGTCCGCTCGCGGGCGTGGGACGCCGACGTCTACGGCGTCTCGCCGCTCCACCATCTGCGGCCGGAGCGGATCGTCGACGCCGTCGCGGAGCGGCTCGAGCGACTGAACGGCTCCTACGAGAGGGTGGTGGTCGTCTACGGCGACTGCGGCACGGCGGGACGGCTCGACACGGTGCTCCGCCGCTACGGGGCGACGAGGCCGGCTGGGCCTCACTGCTACGAGCTGCTGGCGGGCGAGCGTTTCGCCGAGATCACGCGCGCGCGCCCCGGGACGTTCTTCCTCACGCCCTGGCTGATCCGCAACTTCGAGCGCACCGTCGTCCGCCCCCTCGGGCTGGACGAGCATCCCGAGCTCGTCTCGAGCTACTTCCGTCACTTCACCGACGTCGTCTACCTGAGGCGGGCACCCGATCCCGCGCTCGACCGCAGGGCGGACGAGATCGCCCGCTTCCTCGGACTGCGCCTCGAGGTGACAGACTCCGGCCTCGGGGAGCTCGAGCGGCGACTGGCCGAGCTCGTCGAGGGCTGACGGGAGGGAGCGAATGGAGCTGCGAAGGGTGAGAGACGCGGTGATCGCCGGGGACGCCCCCGGAGCGGAGGCGGCGACCCTGGCGGCGCTCGCCGGCGGCGTCCCGCCGGAGGCGATCGTGGACGACGGGCTGATCGCTGCGATGGACGTGGTCGGCGAGCGGTTCGCGACGGGCGAGCTGTACGTCTCCGAGATGCTGCTCGCGGCCCGGGCGATGCAGACCTGTCTCGCCGTCGTCGAGCCCCTGCTCGTATCCGCGGAGGGCGCCGACCGGGGCACCGTCGTGCTCGGCACGGTCAAGGGCGACGTGCACGACCTCGGCAAGGAGCTCGTCGGGATCATGCTCAGGAGCTCGGGCTTCGTCGTGCACGACCTCGGCGTCGACGTGGCGCCACAGCGCTTCGTCCAGGCCGTCCAGGAGCACGACCCGGACATCGTCGGCCTCTCGGCCCTGATCACGACCACGATGCCCGGCATGGCAGACGTGATCGACGCGCTCGAGCAAGCCGGCATGCGAGACCGCGTGAAGGTGATGGTGGGCGGAGCGCCGGTGACCCCGGAGTTCGCAACGTCGATCGGCGCCGACGGCTACGGCGCCGATGCGAGCCAGGCGGCCACGCTGGCCAGAGAGCTCGCCGGAACGAGCCGCTAGCTCAGGCTGGCGACGAAGTCGGTCGACTTCGCGATCGTCGCGTAGTACGGCAGCGTCTTCGCGATCGCGAAGTCGTGCAGCTCGTCGGAGAAGCCCTGGCAGCAGTCCTCGAGGACGGTGATGTCGTAGCCGAGCTCGGCCCCGTACCGGGTCGTGCTCTCGACCACCCAGTTCGTGGCGATGCCCGCGAGGAAGAGCCGCCGGATCCCCTTCGCCCGGAGGATGCCGTCCAGGTCGGTGTGGGAGAACGCGCTCGAGTCGAAGTTGATGACGACGATGTCGTCCGGCCCCGGCGCGAGCTCCTCCGGGACGCCGGCGTCCCACGAGCCCAGGAGGAAGGCGTTCCGTTCCTGGATCGACTCGATCAGCGGGTAGGTCGGCTTCTTGAGCTCCGGGAACCCGGGCCGGAACGCGATGTTCACGTAGATCACGACCACGCCCGCGGAACGAGCCGCCGCGATCACGGAGGCCGTCTTCTCGAGGCAGCCGTGCTTCTCGACCTGGGCCGCCGTGCCCGAGAACGCGAACACGCCCTCGTGCCGGACCAGGCCGTTCTGGTAGTGCAGCACGAGGAGCGCGGACGTCGAAGGGTCGATGTGCTCGTCCACTGTGACCTCCGATCAGCCGGAAAGCCGGGAGCCTACCACCGGCCGGGCCTCCGCTCTCGGGGCAGGCCCCCGACCGTCGGCGCCGAATGACGGCGGCGTGTCGGACCGCGTCATCACCGCGGCGATCACGGCCGCCGTCGGCCTCGCCCTGCTCGTGCTCGCGCGCTGGGCGCTGAGGCACGCGCTGGCTCGCTACCTGACGCGCGCCGGCGAGCGGCGGCCGGCCGACGAGGTCGCGGTCCTCCGCACCCGTGCGGTGGTGCTCCAGCGGGTGATCGTCGCCTTCCTGGCGGCGATCGTCGTCTGGAGCGTGCTCTCGATCTTCCCGACGACCGACCGCCTGGCGACGACGCTGCTCGCCTCGAGCGCCGTGCTCGCCCTGATCTTCGGCCTCGCCTTCACGACCCCGCTCTCGAATCTCGGCGCCGGTATCCTGCTCGCGTTCACGCAGCCGGTTCGGCTCGGCGACCGCGTGAGCATCGGCGAGGCCACGGGCGAGGTCGAGCAGATCAACCTCATCCACACCGTCCTCCTGACGGACGACGATCGCCGCATCTTCATCCCGAACGTGCAGCTGATGAGCACGACCGTCGTCAACCGGACGGTCAAGGATCCGCGCCGGCTCGTCTCCGTGAGGCTGCCGATCGCACTCGCCGCGCCGATCGACCGCGCCCGCGTGGTCGTGCTCCAGGCGGCTCTCGGGGTCGAGGCGACCGAGGACGTGTCCGTGACCGTCGCCGAGCTCGGCGACAAGCTGGCCTGGCTCGCGCTGACCGCGTACGCCCCGCCGGGCGCGAACGTGGCCGGGCTCGCGTCCGAGCTCCGCGAGCGCGCCGTGGCCGCGCTCGCGGACGAGAAGCTCCTGCCCGTGTGATGATCGCGCTGTGAGCCCCGAGCTCGCAGTCGCCGTCGCCCTGGCCCTCGCGTTCGCGTTCACGAACGGGTTTCACGACGCCGCGAACGCGATCGCGACGCTCGTCGCGACGCGCGCAGCCTCGCCGCTCGCGGCCGTCCTCCTGGCCGCCGTCTTCAACCTGCTCGGCCCGATCCTCGTCGGCGCGGCGGTCGCGAACACGATCGCCAGGATCGTCGACGTCCCGGCCTCCGAAGCCGTCGCCGTGATCGGCGCCGGGCTGATCGGGGCGGTCACCTGGAACGTGCTCACGTGGTGGCGCGGTCTGCCGTCGAGCTCCAGCCACGCGCTCGTCGGCGGCCTCGTCGGCGCGGCGCTCGTCGAGGCGGGACTCGAAGCCGTCAACTGGGGCGGGCTCGACGGCTGGCACCCGGTGGGCGTGTTCGGCACGCTGATCGCGCTCGCCGTCTCGCCGGTCCTCGGTGCGGTCGCCGCCTTCGTCGTCATTCGAGCGCAGCGCTCGGTGTTCCGGCGCGCCACCCGAGCGCACAACACGCCGCTGCGCTGGAGCCAGTGGGCGATGGCCTCCTGGCTCGCCTTCAGCCACGGCGCGAACGACGCCCAGAAGGCGGTCGGGGTGATCGCCGCGCTGCTCCTGGCGGCCGGGGAGACCGCGAGCCTCTCGGCGCCGGCCTGGGTACCGGTGTCGTGCGCCGCCGCGCTCACCCTCGGGACGGCGCTCGGGGGCTGGCGGATCGTCAGGACGATCGGGAGGCGCATCTACACGGTCAAGCCGCTGGACTCGTTCGCGAGCCAGATGAGCTCGGCGGGGGTCATCCTCGGCGCCTCGTTCATCGGGGCGCCGGTCTCGACGACGCACGTCGTCGCCTCGTCGGTGGTCGGCATCGGCGGCGGCCGGCGGCGCTGGCATCACGTCAACTGGGCGGTGGTGCGCGAGATGGGCCTCGCCTGGCTGACTACGATTCCTGCGTCCGGGGCGATCGGTGCGGTCACCCTGGTGATCTGGAGGTGGGTCGCGTGAAGCTCCATCGGTGGTTCCTCCCCGAGACGCCCGACGTGCTCGGGATGCTGCGAGAGCAGCTCGCCGTGACCGTCGAAGGCCTCGAGGCGGCCCAGGCCTGGGCGCTCGGCGACTCGATGATGGCCGAGACGGTGCGCGAGTGCGAGCACCGCGCCGACGAGCACAAGCGGGAGATCCAGGTCGCGCTGACGACCGCCTTCATGACGCCGATGGAGCCCGAGGACCTGTTCGCGCTCTCCCGCGGGCTCGACTCGATCCTGAATGGAGTCAAGGACGCCGTCCGCGAGGCGGAGGTGCTGGCGGTCGCGCCGGACGAGCCGATCGCCGAGATGGCGGGGCTGCTCCTGGAAGGGGTTCAGCACCTTGGCGTGGCCTTCGAGCGGCTCGAAGGCCAAGGGTCGAACGGCGCCACCGAGGCGGCCGACGCGGCCGTCAAGACGCAGCGGAAGATCGAGCGGGTCTACCGCCGCGCGATGGGCTCGCTGCTCCAGGTCGAGGATCTCCGAGAGGTCATGGCGCGCCGCGAGCTGTACCGGCGGTTCGCGCGGGTCGGCGACGGTCTCGTCGACGTCGGCGAGCGCGTCTGGTACGCGGTCGTCAAGGAAGCCTGAGGAAGCCGTGACAGCGCACGGGGTCGTCTCCGCCGAGGAAGCGGTCGCCAGGATCCGGACCGGCGACACGATCATGGTCGGCGGCTTCGGCCTCGTCGGCGCCCCGCTCACCCTGATCGACGCGCTCGTCGAGTCGAGCGACGCCCGCGAGCTGACGATCCTCTCGAACAACGTCGGCGAGGCGGGGCGCGGTCTCGGCAAGCTGCTGCAGCAGGGGCGGATCCGGAAGGCGATCGCCTCGTACTTCACGTCCAATCCAGAGGCCGTCGCGGCCGTCAACGCCGGCGAGCTCGAGTACGAGCTGCTGCCCCAGGGGACGTTCGCCGAGGCGATCCGGGCCGGCGGTGCCGGGCTCGGCGGCTTCTACACCCCGGTCGCGGCCGGGACGCAGCTCGCCGAGGGGAAGGAGGAGCGCCTCCTCGACGGCGTGCCGCACGTGCTCGAGCGTCCGCTGCGGGCCGACGTGGCGCTCGTCTACGCCGCGAGGGCCGACGCGCTCGGGAACCTCTGGTACCGGAAGACGGCGCGCAACTTCAACCCGCTGATGGCGGCGGCGGCCGAGCTGACGATCGCCGAGGCGGGCGAGATCGTCCCCGTCGGCGCGCTCGACCCGGAGTGCATCGCGACGCCGCACCTCTACGTCGACCTGCTCGTCGGCCGCGCGGGGAGCGCGCCCGATGAGCGGTGACGTCCGCGAGCGGATCGCCGCCCGCGCGGCCCGCGAGCTCCGCCCCGGGGACGTCGTCAACCTCGGGATCGGGATCCCCAACCTGATCCCTGCCTTCGTCAGCCCGGAGACGCAGGTGTTCATCCACACCGAGAACGGCCTGCTCGGCGTCGGTCCGCGGCCGGAGGCCGACGAGCTCGACCCCGACCTGATCGACGCCGGGAAGCAGCCGGTGACGGCGCTGCCGGGCGCCGCCTACTTCGACAGCGCCGACTCGTTCGCGATGATCCGCGGCGGCCACGTGGACGTGGCCGTGCTCGGCGCCCTCCAGGTGAGCGCGGCCGGGGACATCGCGAACTGGGCCGTTCCCGGCAAGGACGTGCTCGGAGTCGGCGGCGCGATGGACCTCGTCGTGGGAGCGCGGAAGGTGATCGTGACGATGACGGCGACGAGCTCGCAGGGCGAGCCGAAGGTCGTCCCCGAGTGCACGTACCCGCTCACCGCGCGCGGTGCCGCCGACGTCGTGATCACCGAGCTCGCGGTCTTCCGCCTGCGCGAGCACCGGCTCGTCCTCACGGAGCTCCTCGACGGCGCGACGCTCGAGGACGTCGCCCGGGTGACCGCCGCGCCCTACGCGGTCGAGCTCGAGCGAGTGTAACGGCGGGCCCCGGTTCGGGGACCGACGAGCATGGCACTCGTCTCCCGTGGCTTTCGCGGGCGTCGCCGCGACGACGCTCTCGCCGGGCGCGTTCCGCCCGGCCAGTACCTGACCGACGACTTCCCGGTGCTCTCGGCGGGCCCGACCCCCGAGCTCGGGCTCGCCGGGTGGACGTTCTCGCTCGGCGGCGAGGTGGACCGGCCCCGAACCTGGACCTGGGAGGAGTTCCAGGCCCTGCCGGGAGAGACGATCACGGCCGACATCCACTGCGTCACGACGTGGTCGAAGCTCGACACCGTCTGGGAGGGCGTCTCCGTCGACACGCTCCTCGAGATCGCCGGACCGCTGCCGTCCGCC
>JBBILK010000001.1:14937-27979 GCA_037444965.1 Actinomycetota bacterium
ACGGCGTCGACACTGACGCCGGGTACCTGACGGCGTACAGCGAGGACGGCTACACGACGAACCTTCCGCTCGAGGAGGTAACGGGAGGGAGGGCCTGGATCGCCTACGCGTACGGCGGCGAGCCGCTCGCTCCCGAGCACGGCGGCCCCGCCCGGCTGCTCGTCCCGCACCTCTACTTCTGGAAGAGCGCGAAGTGGGTGCGCGGGCTCAGGCTCCACGACGAGGACGAGCCCGGCTTCTGGGAGTCGTACGGCTACCACCTGCTCGGCGACCCGTGGCGGGAACAGCGATACCGGGGCGACTAGCCCCGCTTGCCTGGCGCGCTGCCGAGGTCGTCGGCACCGTCGCCGAGACCTACCGCGTCCGGACGCTCCTCCTCGACGTGCCCGGGTGGCCGGGTCACCGGGCCGGTCAGCACGTCGACCTGCGGCTGACCGCCGAGGACGGGTACCAGGCGCAGCGCAGCTACTCGATCGCTTCGCCGCCGCAAGACGGGCTGCTCAGGATCACCGTCGAGCGGATCGGCGACGGCGAGGTCTCCCCCTACCTCGTCGACGAGGTGCGCGCGGGCGATCGGCTCGAGCTGCGCGGACCGATCGGCGGCCACTTCGTCTGGGAGGAGAGCCTCGGCGGGCCCCTGCTGCTCGTCGGCGGCGGCTCCGGCGTCGTGCCGCTCGCGGCGATGCTGCGCCACCACGCTGCGACCGGGAGTCCCGTCCCCGCGCGCCTGCTCCTCTCCGCCCGCTCGCTCGACGACGTGATCTACCGGGAGGAGCTCGAGCGCCTCGCCCGGGCCGGCGGGCCGATCGACGTGCGCCTGACGCTCACCCGCTCCCGGCCCGTCGGCTGGACCGGCTACGGCAGGCGGGTGGACGCCGAGCTCCTCCGCGAGGTCGCCTGGCCGGCCTCTCGCTCCCCGCTCGCGTACGTCTGCGGGCCGACCGGGTTCGTCGAGTCGGCCTCGAGAGCGCTCGTCGCGCTCGGCTACGACCCCGGCAGGGTGAAGACGGAGCGGTTCGGCCCGAGCTGAGCTGGCTAGCGCCTCGGCTCGAGCGAGGTCAGCTGGAGCTCCGCCTGCTCCGTGTAGCGGACGTCGCCGATCGCGGATCCCGTCTTGTTGTCGTTCGTGAACGCGATCCGGAGCGGGAAGCCGGTCGACTCCTCGAGCCACAGGTCGAAGGTTCCCGTTCCCCTGGTCGCGCCCTCGAGCGTCGTCTCGAGCGAGAGGTGCGTGGCAGTGAGATCTCCTGGCCCCGCGGTCTCGGTGCCGAGGCTCGTGCCGAGTGCCGTCTCGGTCGTCTCCTCCGTCGCGCAGCGGCGCGTCCACGTGTAGCCGGCCGCCTCGTCTCTCGGCCACCAGGTCGAGCCCGGGTCGCAGCGGTACTCCGTTCGCACCGTGTTCCCGAAGAAGGCGTGCACCTCGCGGTAGGCCGCGATCGTCCAGGCCCCGTCGCCGGGGCAGATCTCCCAGGTCGTCGAGCGCTCCTCGAGCGCATCCCAGCGCAGGAGGACGCCGCAGCCGCCGGCGGTGACCGTCAGCGTCGTCTGCCGGGGGTAGTCGTGGCGGGCGCCGAACAGGGCGTCGGTCTCCTCGTACCCCGTCGTGTCGTACACGTAGACGCCCTCGAACGCTTGCGGCGCCACCGCCGCGCCGGCGCCGGAGGAGCGGAACTCCTCGATCACCTCCTCCAGGCTGACCGGCCCGCTCGTATCCCTGAGGACGAACCACCAGAGCGGGACGGCGAGCGCCGCCGCGAGGGCGAGCGCTGCCACCGCGCTCCGAGCGGCGCGGGAGCGAGCCATCAGAACGTCGCCTCGTACGCTCCCGCGGCGATCAGGAGCAGGACGATCACCGCGACGGCGAGCCGGTAGGCGACGAACAGCCCGTAGGTGTGCCTGCGCACGTATCCGAGCAGCCAGTCGATGGCGAGCAGGCCCGTTGCCGCCGACGCGAGCGTGCCCACGACGAAGGGTCCGGAGGAGCCCGGCGGCAGGTCGCCGAGGAGCACGTCCTTCGTCCCCTGGTAGACGACGGCGGCGAGCACGATCGGGACGAGCAGGAAGAACGAGAAGCGAGCCGCGGCGTCCCGTGTCAAGCCGAGGAAGCGCCCGGCGGTGATCGTGACGCCGGACCTCGAGACGCCGGGCATGAGCGCGAGGCTCTGCGCGAAGCCGATCGCGACGGCGACACCGGCGCTGAACTCGGTGAGCTCGTGCTGCTGGGGCCGCCGGTCGGCGAGCCAGAGCAGACCGGCGAAGGCCGCGAGGAAGACGGCGATCTGCCACGGCTCGCCCAGGTGCTCCTCGATCACGTCGGAGAAGATCGCCCCGACGACCGCCGCCGGGATGGTCGCGGCGACGATGAACCACGCCAGGCGCGCCTCCTCGCTCGCCACCCGCCGGTGCCACACGGAGGCGGCAAGAGCACGCGCCAGCGCGACGAGCTCGACCCAGAAGTACGCGACCACCGCGACGAGGGTGCCGAGGTGCAGCGCCACGTCGAACGTCTTGTTGAAGCCGGGGTTCTCCTCGAGGTAGTGCCAGTCGCCGAGCCAGGGCACGAGGATCAGGTGGCCGGACGAGGAGACCGGCAGGAGCTCGGTGAAGCCCTGCACCGCGCCGAGCACCAAGGCCTGCCAGTTCGTCAGCTTGTCGGGGTCGTCGCCGATCCCGGCGGCCGCCAGGACGAGCGCGACGAGCAACGCCGCGCCGGAGACCACGTAGATCCAGACGCGGCGCACCCGAGCCGTTATCGTAGCGCCACGTATGGACACGAACGAGATCATCCTGGCCGTCGTCTGCGCGGTCCTCGTCGTCTTCAGCCTCACGGTGGCGCTCGTCGTGCCGAAGCGCAAGCCCGACTTCCCGGTGGGCAAGCTGGTGGCCTTCTTCGCGGTCTCGATCGTGCTCGTCGCCGGCATGCTGACGGCGGTCGAGGTCCTGGCCGGCGAGGAGGAGGCGGAGGCTGCCGAGACGACGGAGACGGCTCCGCCGACCGAGACGGCACCGCCCACCGAGACCGGCGGCGAGACGACGGCTCCGCCGCCGGGTGGCGACGCCGCGGCGGGCAAGGAGGTCTTCAGCTCCGCCGGCTGCGGCGGCTGCCACACGCTCGCGGACGCCGGCGCGGCCGGGTCGGTCGGCCCGAACCTCGACGAGACGAAGCCCGCGCTCGAGCTCGTGGTCGACCGGGTCACGAACGGCCTCGGCGGGATGCCCGCCTTCGGCGGCCAGCTCGACGAGCAGCAGATCCAGGACGTCGCCGCCTACGTGGTGCAGGCAACCTCGGGCTAACATGCACGAGGCTTCGCCCCGTACATCCGAGGGAGGGGGCAAGGGGAACCGTAAGTTTCCCACTGGAGGGGGCTCGCGGGGGAACCGCGAGCGGTTCCCCCGCGCTCGACGGAGAGGGCGGGATTCGAACCCGCGACCCAGCTTGTGACCGGGTACGCGATTTCCAGTCGCGCTCCTTAGGCCAACTCGGACACCTCTCCGCGCTGTCTCCCTATCGTTGCACAGCGCCGCTTGACGTGAACGACAGTCCCGAGGACGCGCAGAAGTTCTGGGCGACGGACGAGTTCCGGGCCGCGCTCGCCGAGGTCGGGTTTCCCCCGCCCGCCGACGTCTACGTGCTCGAGCGGGTGGAGGACACCTCGCTCAGGTTTAGGGAAGCATCTTCCCCGGGTTCATCAGGCCTTCGGGGTCGAGCGCCGCCTTGATCGCGCGCATCAGCTCGACCCCTTCCTCCCCGTGCTCGAGGGGGAGGTAGCGGGCCTTGCCGAGCCCGACGCCGTGCTCGCCGGTGCAGGTTCCGCCGAGGGCGATCGCGCGGCGGATCATCCGCTCGTGCACCTCCTGGGCGAGCCGGATCTCGGCCGGGTCGCCGGGATCGACGAGGAACGAGGTGTGGAAGTTCCCGTCGCCGACGTGGCCGAGCATCGGGGCGACGAGTCCGGAGCGCTCGATGTCGCGGCGGGTCTCGGCGACGCACTCCGCGAGCCTCGAGATCGGAACGCAGACATCCGTGACGAGCGCTCTGGCGCCCGGCCGTAGCGAGAGCGCCGTGTGGTGGGAGTCGTGGCGGGCGTCCCAGAGGCGGTCGCGCTCCTCGCGGCGCGTTGCCCAGGCGAAGTCGCCCGCCCCGTGCTCGGCCGCGACCTCCTGCACCGCCTCCGCCTGCTCCGCGACGGCGCTCTCGCTGCCGTGGAACTCGAGGAAGAGCGCCGGCTGTGCGGGGTAGTCGAGCCCGGCCCGGCGATTGGCCGCGTCCATGTGCACCTCGTCGAGGAGCTCGATCCGCGCGACCGGGATGCCGAGCTGGATCGTCCGGATCACGCAGCGGACGGCGTCCTCGACCGAGGGGAAGGAGCAGACGGCGGCCGAGATCGCCTCGGGCGTCGGGTAGATGCGGAGCGTCGCCTCGGTGACGATCCCGAGCGTTCCCTCGGAGCCGACGAACAGCCGCGTCAGGTCGTAGCCGGCCGCCGACTTGCGTGCCCGCGACGCCGTGCGCACGACCTTCCCTTGGGCCGTGACGACCGTGAGCGAGAGGACGTTCTCGCGCATCGTCCCGTAGCGGACGGCGGTCGTGCCCGAGGCTCGCGTCGCGACCATCCCGCCGATCGTCGCGTCGGCGCCCGGGTCGACCGGGAAGAAGACGCCGTCGGGGCGCAGCCTGGCGTCGAGCTGCTTTCGGGTCACGCCCGCCTCGACGGTCGCGTCCATGTCCTCGACGTTGACGTCGAGGATCCGGTTCATCTGCGTCAGGTCGACGCAGACGCCCCCGGCGAGCGCCGCCACGTGCCCCTCGAGCGAGGTGCCGGCCCCGAACGGGACGATCGGGACGCGCGCCGCCCGGCAGCGCTCGACGATCGCGACGACCTCCCCGGTCGTGTGCGGGAAGACGACGAGGTCCGGCGCGGCGGGCGTGTGGTACGACTCGTCGTGGGCGTGGGTCTCCCGGACCGCGCTGCTGCGAGAGACGCGGTCGGCGTCCAGATCCGCGACCAGCTCGCTCTCGAGCCGGTCGAGCACGTCGGTCGCGATCGCCATCGGCTTCTGCACGCGAGGCTACCAGCGCGCGCCATCGCAGGGGCGGAGCCGGTCGTGCAGAGTACGGGGGAGAGGCCGGCTGCGGTTGCCGTCATCTCACCGGTAGACGGAGATGCCCGCGCCGGCCTCTCGCAGCCTGCGACTATAGTCAACATCGGCCGGGTTTGCAGCGTGTGCTGCAGTCCCGGGCCGGGAAGCCGGGCTCCCGCACGGTCGGCGCGGGATCCGGCTCAGAAGGCGGAGGGGGAGGGATTTGAACCCTCGAGGGACGAAACCGCCCCTAACGGTTTTCGAGACGCGACAGGTCTGGCTCAACCAAGCCGTTTCTAGCCTCTGCGGGCCAGTCTGCGGGCCAGCGGCGCCATCCGAGGCGGGCCCGCGCGCAGGCAGTCATCCTCGCCGTCCTGCGGCTGGCACGGCACGCCGTAGGCGCGCGGGCCGCGCGTAACCCTTCCACCCGGCGGGTGGTGCGTCAAGCCAGACGACACCGTCCTCCCCCGAGGCTACGCTGCTCGGCCGTGCCGTCGCTCAGGCTCGAGCACCACGACCATGCGAGGCTCCTCCCGCGGTACCGGGAGCGGGCGAGGCTCGAGGCGCAGCAACGGGAGGCCCTCCGCGCCGTCCTCGCCGAGATGACCGTGGAGGAGATCCGGGCGGAGGCGGAGAAGCGGCGCACCCCTCCGACGCCGGCAGGTGACGGGCGCCGGCTGCGCGGGATACCTGCGATCGGGCGCGACTGGATGGGCGGCGCGATCCCCGGCAGCCGCCCCACCGACGCTCTGCGGCGACTCTGAGGGGCCGGGCGCGAGCACGCTTCGGCGGCGGACAACCGGAATTGGATCATGGCGTGATCCAGTTCCCCCTACAGGTCTTTCGATCGCCGAGCGGCGGGACGCGGGCGGTTGGAAGAACTCCGCACACTTGCGCTTTTCTTCCAACCAACCGCCGAACTCGCCGAGGAAGGGCATTCCCAGCGGCAGATCGCCGACGTGCTCGGAGTCGGCGTAGCGACGGTGAATCGCGATCTTGATGTTCCAGATGAAACATCAAAGAGCGATGAGAGGTCGGCTGGGCAGGAATCGGATGGGCCACACGTTCCAGACGGAACACCCGATCTCCGCGCCCAGATCGAAGACGAGCTTCCCGAGGAAGCGAAAGAACGGCTCGCCGACGACCGGGTGCTTCTCCTGCTTGAGAAAAGCCCTAGCGGCAGCCTCGCCCGTCCTGACAGCCCAGGAGCGGATCGAGCAGGCTTCTCTCGCGTTCCTCCGCTGGAAGATCGCGGAGCACGGCGCGGGCATGACGCTTGGCGACGGCGCCTGCCTGCTCGGCGTAGGGAGTCGCGGCGGGCATACCCCCTCTCGTGCTCTCGCCGGTTGTGTGCCATTGCACAATGTCGCGAACCCAATCTTTCGACCTGCCGATAGATGCACCGATCTGCCGGTAGCCGAGTGTTGGGTCCGCCTCTTGGGCGGCGATGATCCGCTCAGCCGCCTTGTGGTAGAACTCCTCGCCCTTCGTGAGATAGTCCTTCGCCTCGCGAAGCAGTGTCTCGGCGCGACCTAGAGGAAAGCGGTGCCTAGTAGTTGTGCCCGGGTTGCTTCGGAGGCCGACCGGGAGGCCGTGGCGGATGTGCCTGCGCCCACTTCTCGACATCACGTCGGCGCCAGACGCGGCCGGACGCGAGCGTTTCGACGGGGGCCGGGAAGCCTGGCCGCTTCGTGTACCGGGCGACCGTGCCCTTCGGCCGCCCGAGGAGTTCCACGAGCTCGGAGAAACCGATCAGTTCGTCCGGTGTCATGACCGCGGAGGCTATCCGGATGGTCGGACGAGAAATCGAGACCGGCGGTCTCATCTGTCTGGTAGAAATGATACCGTTGGTCGCAGTTTGTCCCACCCACCGGAGAGGAGACCCCATGCCCCAGACCGACACACCGACCCTCGGCCTGCCGACCGAGGACGACTACAGCGCGATCGAGCGCAAGCTCCGGATCGCGCACGACGCGCTTGAGCAGCTGAACTGGCGCCTCGAGGAGACGCTCGCTACCCGCCATCAGGAGGCCGGCTGGCAGGGACGCGAACCGACCCTCACCGACGTCGGCGCGCTCTGGACCTTCCAGGACTACGTCCGGCTGACGACGAACGAGCTCAACAAGATGAGGAGGCAGCTCGAGGATCTCCTCTCCGAACTCGACTCGGCACGGCTCGACATCCCGCTGAGCAGGGCCGCCTGATGACCGCCGCAGAACTCGTCACAAGCGACCGCCGGGCGGCCGTCGAGCAGTACGTCCGCCTGACCGCGCTCGTCCATGTAATCGGGTTCCTCGAGTGCGGCCGGCCCGACGGCACGGACCCGCTCCTCGACCCCGAGACCGTCGAGACGCTCTTCGGCAACGTCGTCGACCTCGAGAACGTGGCCTCCGGGATCTCGTCCGGGCTGTTCTCGGCGCTCTGGCCCGCCGACGACTACCCGGACATGCGCGGCGTCCCGGAGTTCGAGTTCGCCGAGACGCGCTCGTGCCTGATCGCGGCCAGGATCTTCGGCGAGCTCGGCCGAAACCCGGAGCGCCTCCTTCGTCTCGCCGAGTCGCTCACCGGGTGCGCGGCGGGGAATCTCGCCCGGCTCGAGTGCGAGGCGGTGGCGTGATGTCCTCCACGGCCGTGACCGACCGCCGCCAGGCGATCGACCGCTACGTTCGGCTCTGGGCGCTCGAGGAGTTCTTCTACCGGCTGATGCGGCCGGTCGCGAGAGAGACGCCGACGCTGACCAACCTCTTCCCCCGGGACGTGCTCGCGCTTGGCGCGGACTTCGGGACCCCGGCGGAGATCCACCACGAGATGAACGCGCTGCTCACGGAACTCTGGCCCGACGAAGAGGATCTCGAAGGGGAGGAGTACGGAGGCGCGCTCCACGAGGCGGCCGCGCTGACCGCGCAGATGTTCGCGCTCGCCGCGGCCCGCTCCGACGTGTTCGCTGCGGAAGCCGCCGATCTGATCGGTGCGTTGTCTCCCAGGGGCGAGCCCGCTCCCGGCTCCTGACGTTCCACTGGACGAACCGCCAACGGGGGTCGCTCAGGCGACCCCCGGCTCGTTCTCCGGCGCCGTCTGGTGATTCCGAGGTCGTCGTAAGTGTCCGCAGCCCGGACACATACCGGGCGTCCGTTTCTCCTACTTCTGGGTCAGCTCGCGCACGATCTTGGCGGACTCCCAGGAGCCACTCTGCTCAAGGCGCTTGATGATGATGGATGGCGACTCTTTGATGGTCGGCGCCGGGCCCGTCTTGATGGCGGGCTTCTGCGATCCGCTGGCCTTGGGCATCATCCCTTCCCTCCCGATCGCGTGGCTTTCTATCTTGCAGCTTAGCTTCACTTCAGGATGCGCTCACAAGCGTCAAGATGAGCAAGGAAGGCGTCGCGATGGCGTTCCACGATCTCGTCAAGTTCGCCAACGGCACCGCGTGAGCGAACGTCCAGCGAGAGACAGCCGATCACACGGGGTGCAGCATCAGGTCCTCCATGTAGTGGCCAGGCAAGGATCGCTTGGTAGTGCCGTGACTTACGGAACTCGTCCCACGTCAGTCCAAACCGCTCATTACGCGGTTTCGCGTAGAACGCGTCGCGGTCTTCGGCGCACTCATCGACAAGTTCCTCAAGATCGGCCCGGATCCATTCGCCAGCCGCCCAGCATTGGCCAATCGCGCCCTTCCCTTTCCGCCAGACTATCGGCGTCTTCTGATAGGCACCTGGGGCGAACGTTGCCCGGCGCTTGAGATACCGGAGACCGGGTATACGCCCTGTGACGGTCCAGACGTGGACACGGAGGTCTTTCTCGGCTATTTCAGTCTCCTTCGTGACAAAGCGTGCGAGTTCACCGCAGATGTCCGCAAGTCGCTCGTTAACGTTCTTCTGCCCGAGCGTCGCGATGTAGCCGAGCACGACGAGCCATGTGCCAAGAAAACTCGCAGCACCCGCGATAACCCAGACCACACCGAGAGGCTCGCTGAGTGTCCAAGCATCGGTACCGAAGACTTCGAGTCCCTTGGCAAGCGTCGCGGCTCCATATACGGATGTCGCGAAGAGGACGACGAATGCGCCGGGGCGAAGTAGAACAGAGAGAGTCTCGATCGTCCGGGCTGTCGCGCGGATCAGCCGCTCGCTGACACGCTCGCGGAGCGGGAGATGGTCGCGATCCGTCCCCTTAGTGGCCATGGGCTTCTCAGTGAGACTGTCTGGCTACGCCAAACCGAACCGGTTGTAACGCTCGCCATGACCCGCGCTGGCGCCCTGCATCTTGAACCGCTCCCTTGCGCAGCGTGACTTGAACAACGGGAGAGCTGATGTTCCGAGATCGCTCAAACGCGCTGATGGTCCCTTTCAGAGCCTCATACCACTCCGCTCCCGTCAACGGCTGCCGCTCCTTTCGTAGTTGCCGCCGCAGCTAGCGCGGCTCGCACCTCGCGAGGGCCTTCGTCGACGCCTGCACGTACCGCTTCGCGGCGGCCGGCAGCCGCTCGAACGCCGCAGCCATCGCGTCGAAGTCGAGCGCGCGCGCCTTCTTGTACGCGGTCAGGTTCTTCGAGTACCAGTTATCAAGCGCGGCGCGATACCTGCGCAGCGAGCGCCGGCACGCCTTCGCGGTATCGTCGAGGAGGTCGCCTGCGTTCGACCACGCGCCCACCATCGCGCTCTCCGTCCCCTCCCACGCCTCTTTGATGCAGTCCCGGTACCCGGCGAGGTCTCCCGACTGGCCGATCACCGCGCACGCCTGCGCCTCCTCCGACCACTGCAGCGCCTCGTCGGCAGCCTCCTCCCCGTACGTCCGGAACAGGTCGTACTCGCCCTCGCTCATCCGCCCCGTGTCGGGCTCGCTCGACTCCCCCTCCGTGTCCTCGCCCGCCCCGACCGCGTCTGCCGTCGTCGCCGTTGCCGTCGTGGTCTCGCCACCGGACGGCTCGCCCTCCTCGAGGTTGCAGCCCGTCGCGAGCAACCCGAGCAGAAGCGAGCAAGACAGGATCGCCAATCCGGGGACGCTCACGATGTCTACTCTGCGGCATGACGATGCCTACAGTCAAGGCCGGGAGGGGAGGGGGCCCCCACACGGAAAGAGGCGC
The DNA here is from genome assembly GCA_037444965.1 of Actinomycetota bacterium. GTDB lineage: Bacteria > Actinomycetota > Thermoleophilia > Gaiellales > Gaiellaceae > JBBILK01. The sequence continues at coordinate 25,100 of JBBILK010000001.1, forward strand.
TCGGAGGGGGCCCCGCCGGCCGATCGCGCGCGGGGGGGCGGGGGGTGGCCCCCCGGGGGTGGGGTCGAGGTTCACGCGCGCGTGGACGGGACTATGGCGGCCGCCATGGCGATCGCTCGCGTCCCCGCTCGTTCGGTGAGACTGGCGCCGGCCTTCGACTGGCCGACTTCCCTCGAGCCGGGTAGGGCGTGGACAGGGGTGGCTGGAGGCAGAAGCGAAAGAACGAATGCTGAGCGGCACGCATGACCCTGGTCCGTTTCTGGACCAGGGTCGTTCAACCGCGCGGGCGGCTCGTCTCGTCGGGGTCGGCCGAACCACCGTCGCCATGACGGTTCAGCGGACGTTTTTCTCGCTATTTCCATACTTTTCGCGATGACTTCTTTGATCTTCTCCGGGTCGGTCGCGAACGCGGTATCGATCTCGTCCACGGCTTGCACGAGCTCGTCGAGGAGGTCGCCCTCGAAGCCTTGGTCTGCGAGTTCTTTGGCGAGGTCGCGGCGGAACTGGAGCGGGATCCTCCGCCCGAGCGGGTTCACAAGCACCTTCCCGTCGGGGACGCTGCCGGCGTGGCGGGCGAGGAACCGGTCGAGCGGCTCGCCCATCCGGACGAGGTCTGTCTTCGCGTTCTCCGCGAAGTCGAACACCTGCGCCGCCCGCCAGTCCTCGAGCGCGACCCGGATGTCCTGCCGCCAGCGGCCGGTCGCGAGCAGCCGCATCTGGTTCCGCTGCGCCACCCCGGGCGGGAGCCGGGTCTTGCCGGTTGTCCAGCCCGCGGTGCCGGCCGCCCGAGCCCCCCTCACCCGGCCGGCCCGGTGGCCGAGGTACAGCTCCTCCCCGGTCGGGACGAGCCGCGACGGCCGCTCCATGAGCCCGAGCGGATCCGGCCGCAGGTTCTCCACGTGGCGAAGCAACTCGTCCCGCTCCACCACGAGCCGCTGGAACTCCCGGACGGCCGGGTCGGTGCTCTCGAGCCGCGCCATCTTCCCCATCAGCTCGTCGGCCGCCTTCAAGCTCTCGTCCGTGACCGACTCGACCGTGCCCCGCTTCCCGGGCCCGCGGCCCTTCCCGTAGTTGCGAAGCCGCTGCTCCGTCTGGACGCCGCCGGGGCCACCGTAGGTCGCCTGCCGCCACTGCCGCGCCACGTTCTCCCGCATCCTTGAGAGCACGCCCTCGATCTCCGCCAGCCGCGCCTCCGCCGCCTCAAGCCCGATCCGCGGCTCGCCGGAAACCCACTCCGTGAACAGGCCGCGCCTCGCCGCAGCCGTCTCCGGGTCGAGCACCCCGTGACGGATGAGGATCTCCTCCCGGTCTCGCCCGAGCACGTCGAGCGCGTCGAGCAGGTCGTCGTCCGCCCGCACGTTTCGCTCGGCGGCGCGGGCGAGCTTCCTCGCCTGTAAGGCTAAGTCCTGCTCGGCCTTTGGGAGATCGCGCAGCCTGCCCTTGAGTTCTGATTGCCGCTGGATCAGCCGCCACATGCCCGGGTCGTCGGTGGCCTTCGCCTCCTCGATCAGGCGGCCAAGGTCGTCGATCTCACTCTGGAGCTCCGCAGCCGCCCGTCCCGAGCGGATGTCGTCAATCTCGGCGAGTACCCGCTCCCGCACCCGGCGAAGCCCCTCCGGGTTCCGGAGCGCCTTCGGCAGCTGCATGTAGTACGCGGTCGCGAACCGCTTCACGCCGTGGGCGCCGAGAACGCGCTCCTGCTCGACGGAGCGGCCGACCATCGTCCGGCGCTTCGTCCACGCCGCTTCTTTGCCGAGCATCTTGGGCACCCTGGCCCTTGCGCTCACCGGGGTGAAGACCTTCCCGATGGCGCGGGCGATCGCGCGGTCCGACTCGCGCCACACGTCCACCTTGCGGCCGAGCTTCGTCGACGCGCGACTCAGCTCGTGCTGCCCGAGCCGCGTAATCATCGACGGGGAGGAGAGCATCGGGGAGGCGGCGCCCCGGTAGGCCTCCGCCCGCGAGAGCCGGCCCGCCAGCTTCCCGAGCCCGGCCGCCCTGCCGACCCGGCCGACCTTCCCGATCGGCACAACCGACGCAGCAGCCCAGCCCGCGTTCGCCAGGCTCGGATCCCGGACGAACGATGGGATCCCGGTCGCCACGTCGATCAGCCCCTCGCCGATCCGGCCGGCCGAGTAGAGGGAGCTCGCGAGGTCGCTCCACAAGCCGCCGCTCTGCTCCTGCATCCGCTGCCGGAACGCCTCCGCCTCCGGTGTCTGGAGCTCCTGCGCGGCCCCTGAGCGGGCCCGTCTGGGCTCGATCCGCTTCAGGTTCTCCTGGATCAGCCGGTCGAGCTGCTCGCGCCGCCTGTCACGGACGAGGCCCGCCTCGATCCCAGCATCGGCGAACGCGGACGCGACCGGGGTGAACGCCCCCGTCACCTGCCTCCGGCGGCGCTCCTCCAGGCTCGCTACCACCTCGTCCCGGAGCCGTTCCGGGCTGCCCTTCGTCGGGCGCCCATGCCGCTGCGCCTGCGGGCGAAACTCGCCGCGCAACCGACGGGCCGGCGTGACCGCCTGCCCCATCGTCAACCACTCGCCCGGCCGACGCTTGCGGCGCCGCGGGGTCGTCAGATCGTGGGGGATCGTCATCGCGGCTCCTCGGCGTCAGCGGCCCCGTTCCCCGCGGCGAGCTCGCCGGCCTGGTAGGTGCGCAGCCTGTCAGCCAGCTCGCCGAGCAGGGCGAGCCGTTCCTCGGCCGGCCGCTCCTCCCACCCGGACGGCCCGGCGCGGCCATCGCGCAAGGTCAGGTCGGCGACCTGCGCAGGCCTGCCGAAGCCTCTGTCCAACAGCTGGCAGGTGGCCTCCAGCCGCACTTTCGCCGACTGGCTCGGGTCACGTGCTACCTCGAGCAGGAAGTCGACCAGTTCGTGCCCGTCCT
>JBBILK010000001.1:28003-28631 GCA_037444965.1 Actinomycetota bacterium
ATCCGGCCGACGATTCCCTTCGGCCGGCCGCCGGGGTTGCGGCGCGGATCGGCGCCCGGCTGGAACGGGCGGCCGCGGACCGGCTTCTCCTGTGTCGTCTCCATGCTCGCCTCGCTCATCCGCTCACCTCTCGGACTGGCCCGCAACTGGCCCGCACCCTGAGTTTTCCAGGGGAAACGGACGCGCCACCGGTTTCGGTAACCGGAAGCGTCTGGCGCTTCCGTTCCCGGTAGGCGCGCTGACGGCACGCGCTCGAGCAGTAACGGCGATCGACCCTCGGGCCACGGCATCGGCGCTGCCCCGCCATCCGCGCCAGCAACGGCCCGCCACAGCCTCCGCACCTGGCGTTGAGGAGAGCCGTGGCGCGGCAAGTCTCGAGGAGCGCGGCAAGCGACATGCACACCCCGCCTGGCGTGAGGAACCGCCACCGACCACCGCGGTACAGCGGCGGACGCACCGTCCAGCCGGCGGCGTGAAGCTCCGCGGCGAGCAGACAAAGCAGGGGGTCGAGCGCGGAAGTGGCAATCACAGCCTCCAGCCGACCGAGCCGCCCGTTACGGCTAGCAGCGTTGGCGACGGCCGCGCTCATCTCGCCTCCAGCGTCCGGGCGCACGACGCCTCGAGCCAC
>JBBILK010000002.1:0-19451 GCA_037444965.1 Actinomycetota bacterium
GCGGGCTTCGCGGGGCCGAAGGCGATCACGAACGAGCAGCTGCTCCTTCTCGAGTGCGACGTCCTCGCCCCCTGCGCGCTCGAGCAGGTGATCACCACCGCCAACGCGGGCGAGGTGCGCGCACCCGTCGTCCTCGAGGGCGCGAACGGGCCGGTCACGCCGGCGGCGGACGAGATCCTCGAGGAGAAGGGCGTGCTCGTCCTGCCCGACATCCTCGCCAACGCGGGCGGCGTGGTCGTCTCCTACTTCGAGTGGGTGCAGGGGCTGCAGGAGTACTTCTGGTCGGAGGACGAGGTCAACGCACAGCTCGAGGCGATCGTGACCCGGGCCTTCGAGGAGACCTGGGCGACGCACGAAGCCCGCGGGGTCAGCATGCGGCTCGCCGCCTACGGCCTCGGCGTGCAGCGCCTCGCCGAGGCGACGCGGACGCGCGGCCTCTACCCTTAACCGGTGCTCTCGAAGCTGATCGTCGAGCCCGGGAAGTCCGCGCGACTCGCCGAGCGCGACCCCGCCGACCAGCTCGGGCTCGGGAGCAAGGAGGAGGCCGAGCCGCGCCGGCTCGAGCTGCTCTCGGAGCTCTTCGCGCTCCAGGACCGGCTCTGGGCCGAGGCCAGGCGAAGCGTCCTGCTCGTGCTCCAGGGCATGGACACGTCCGGCAAGGACGGCACGATCCGGCACGTCTTCACCGGCCTCAACCCGGCCGCGGTCGCCGACGCCGCGTTCAAGGTCCCGGTCGGCGCCGAGGTCGAGCACGACTACCTCTGGCGCGTCCACGCCGTCTGCCCGAGCAGGGGTGAGATCGGCATCTTCAACCGGTCGCACTACGAGGACATCGTCACCGTCCGGGCACGCCAGCTCCAACCGAAGGCGGTCTGGAGCCGGCGCTACCGCCACGTGCGCGAGTTCGAGCGCATGCTCGTCGACGAGGGCACGACGATCCTGAAGGTGTTCCTGCACATCTCGAAGGAGGAGCAGCGAGAGCGCCTCCAGGCCCGGCTCGACGAGCCGGACAAGCGCTGGAAGTTCAAGCTCGGCGACCTCGACACGCGGAAGCTCTGGCCCGACTTCCTCGACGCCTACGAGGAGGCGATCACCGAGACGTCCACGAAATGGGCCCCCTGGTACGTCGTCCCCGCCGACCACAAGTGGGTGCGCAACGTCGCGGTGGCGTCGCTGCTCGTCGACACGCTCAGAGCGCTCGGCCCGCGCTTCCCGGCGCCGGCCGAGGACCTGACGGGCGTCCAGGTCGTCTACTAGAGTCGCGCGGCGCGTGACGTTCGAGCCGTTCCTGACCTGCGAGGCGGCGCTCGTCACCGGCGCCAGCCGGGGCATCGGGCGCGCGATCGCGGTCACGCTCGCGCGGCTCGGAGCGGACGTCGGGCTCGTGCAGCGCGGCGAGGCGAGGGAGACGATCGAGGAGCTCGAGCGCCTGGGCCGGCGGACCGCGCTCGTCCAGGCGGATCTCGGCGACGCCGAAGCCGCCGAGAGCGCCGTCGAGGAGGTCGCGGCCCGCCTCGGCCGCCTCGACGTCTGCGTCTGCAACGCGGGGATCATCCACCGCCGCCCGGCACTCGAGGTGGTGCTCGACGACTTCCGGCAGGTCGTCGAGGTCAACCTCGTCGGCGCCTTCGCCGCCTCGCGCGCCGCGGCCCGGCTGTTCGTCTCGACCGGGACCGCGGGGCGGATCGTGCACCTCGCTTCGCAGCTCTCCTTCTTCGGCGGGGTCAACGTCGCGGCCTACTCGGCGAGCAAGGGCGGCATCGCCCAGCTGACGAAGTCCCAGGCGAACGAGTGGGCGCGGCTCGGCATCCGCGTGAACGCGGTCGCCCCTGGCTGGATCGCCACCGAGATGACCGCCGCCGTGCGGGGGGACGAGCGGCGCAACGCCGAGATTCTCGGCCGGATCCCCACCGGGCGCTGGGGGACGGAGGAGGAGATCGCCGACGCGGTCGCGTTCCTCGTCTCCCCGGCCGCCCGCTACCTCCACGGCGCGATCCTCCCGGTCGACGGTGGCTACCTCGCTCGCTGAGCGCGGTAGGCTGCGCCCGTACCCGACTCGAGGAGGAACGGATGCCGCTGATCGAGGTGAAGCTCTACGACCGCCGCGTGAACCCCGAGGCGAGCGAGAAGATCATCAAGGAGCTGACGGACGGCCTCTGCCGGGCGGTCGGCGAGGAGGTTCGGGAGCACACCTGGGTCGTCGTGCAGGGGCTCCCGCCGCAGCAGTGGGGGATCGCCGGCCAGCCGGGAAGCTAGCGGAGGACGTGCCGGAGCACGCGGAGCGCGTTGCCGCCGAGGATCTTCGCGGCGTCCTCCTCGGAGTAGCCGCGGCCGAGCAGGCCCGCCGTGAACACCGGCAGCGTCTCGACCCGGCGCAGGCCTTCCGGGGCGCGCAGGCTCGGCCCGTAGTCGACGCCCTCGCTCGGGCCGCCCTCCATCAGGTCGGGGGCGAACTCCGTGTAGTCGGGACCGACTGCGACGGCGTCGACGCCGGCGAGCCCGGCGATGTGGTCGACGTGGTCGAGCAGCCGCTCGAGCGTCGGCTCCTCTCCGATGAAGGCGGGGAGGAAGCAGACCCCGACGTAGCCGCCCCGCTCGGCGATCGCGCGAATCTGGTCGTCCTTGAGGTTCCGCGGATGCGGGCAGAGCGCCCAGGCGTTCGCGTGGGAGACGACGATCGGGCAGCCGACGAGCTCGGTCAGCTCCCAGAAGCCCGGCTCGGAGAGGTGCGCGGCGTCGATCACGATTCCGAGCCGCTCGAGCTCGGCCACCACCTCCTGGCCGGCGCGGGTGATGCCGCCGGGGCCGTCGACGCCGACGCCGTCGGCGAGCTCGTTCGAGCCGTTCCAGGTGAGCTGGGCGGAGCGCAGGCCCAGACGGTGGAAGTGGCCGAGCGACGCGGCCCTCCCGGCCAGGGGTCGCAGGCCCTCGAGGTGGAGGACGAGCCCGACCTGGCCGAGCGCGATCGCCTCGTCGATGTCGGCGGGTGACTCGACGATTCTGAGCTCCGGGCAGCGCGAGACCTCCTCGAGGACGTCGTCGATCATCTCGAGCGCGCGCAGCTGAGGCCGGCCGAGCCCGTCGAAGCTGTCCGGGACGTCGCCCCCGACGGCGAGGAACTGGACGCGCACGCCGCCCTTGCGGAAGCGGTGCAGGTAGTCGTCGGCGAGCGGCGCCTCCTCGCCCGCCCGCCGGCGCCGGTACGTGTCGACCGGGATGTCCGTGTGGCACTCGACGACCGGGTGGGTGCGATGGAGCGCCTCGGCGCGCGCGAGCAGCTCGGGTGGGGGCACGCGCGGATCCTATTCGTCCGGGTGGTGCCGGCCGTGGTAGGAGATCGTCGTTGTCAGGAGACCAACGAGCGCGACCCCCGGGCCGACGGCGACGCCGAGGAGCTCCGTGCGCGAGAGGCCGGCGTCGAGGATCAGCGCTCCGACGGCCACCCAGACTCCGGCCCCGATCGCGGGCAGGAGCAGGACGATCACCGCCGCGTCGTGCCACGGCCGTCCCCGCCGCCGCCAGAGGACGTAGTCCCAGAGCGAGCAGGCGAGCGCGACGCCGGCCGGCACGGGCCCGATCAGGGCGCGGTCGAGCGTCGACGCGTCCGTCCAGACGTAGGCGGCGATCGCCGCCCACAGCGCGGCTGCCGCGATCGCCGGGGTCAGGAACGAGGGAAGGATCGACTCACCTGGCTCGCGCGAACCGGTGCACGGCATCGAGCAGCTCTTGGCTCTTTCGCTGCGCCTCCTCCGGGTCGCCGGACTCGAGCGCGCCCCTGACGCAGTGGTTGACGTGGTCGTCGAGGATCCTGAAGGCGAGGCTCTCGAGCGCGGTCGTCACCGCCGAGATCTGCGTGAGGATGTCGATGCAGTAGCGGTCCTCCTCGACCATCCGCTCGATCCCGCGCACCTGGCCCTCGATCCGGTGCAGGCGCTTGACCAGCGCCTCCTTCTGACCCGCGTACCCGTGCGGCATCACGCCACCTCCCTCGTCGAGTGGAAGCGGCGCAGCCGGAGCGAGTTCGAGACCACGAACAGGCTCGACGCCGCCATGGCAGCGGCGGCGATGATCGGGTTGAGCAGCCCGGCGACGGCGAGCGGGATCGCGGCGACGTTGTAGGCGAACGCCCAGAAGAGGTTGCCCTTGATCGTCGCGAGCGTACGCCTCGACAGGCGGATCGCGTCGGCCGCCGCGCGCAGGTCGCCGGAGACGAGGGTCACGTCGGCCGCCTCGATCGCGACGTCGGTGCCGGTGCCGACGGCGAGCCCGAGGTCGGCCTGCGCGAGCGCCGGCCCGTCGTTGACGCCGTCGCCGACCATCGCCACCATCTCGCCGGCCTCCTGCAGGCTGCGGACCTCGGCGACCTTGTCGCCGGGGAGCACGTTCGCCAGCACGCGCTCGATGCCCACCTCGGCCGCGACCGCGCGGGCGGTCAGCTCGTTGTCGCCGGTCAAGAGCACCGGCGTCAGCCCGAGCGCTTTCAGCTCGGCCACCGCTTCGGCGCTCGTCGGCTTGACGGTGTCGGCGACGACGAGGGTGGCGCGGTCGGCGCCGTCCCAGCGGACGAGGATCCCTCCGCCGGACTTCCGCACCTCGACGTCGTGGCCTTCGACCGTCCCCACGACGCCTTCGCCGGGCAGGTTCTGGAACCCCTCCACCGCGGGCAGCGACCCGAGCTCGGCCCGCGCAGCGGTCGCCACGGCTTTCGCGATCGGGTGCTCGCTCGCGTCCTCGACGGCGCCGGCCAGCCGGAGGACGTCGGCGCGCGCCGCTCCGTTCAGCGGGACCACGTCGACGAGCCTGATCCGCCCCTCGGTCACGGTCCCGGTCTTGTCGAGCACGATCGTCGTCACCCGCCGCGTCTGCTCGAGGATCTCGGGGCCCTTGATCAGGATGCCGAGCTGAGCGCCTCGGCCCGTGCCGACCATCAGCGCGGTCGGGGTGGCGAGACCGAGGGCGCACGGGCAGGCGATGATGAGGACGGCAACCGCCGCCGTGAACGCGTCTGCCGCATCGCCGGTGACCGCGAGCCAGCCGGCGAGCGTGGCGAGCGAGATCCCGATCACGATCGGGACGAAGACGGCCGAGACGCGGTCGACGAGGCGCTGGATCGGAGCCTTGCCGGCCTGCGCTTCCGCGACGAGGCGGGTGATCTGCGCGAGCACGGTGTCGGTGCCGACTCTCGTCGCCCGTACGAACAGCCGGCCCGAGACGTTGACGGTCGCGCCGGTGACCTCTGAGCCGGGCCCGACCTCGACCGGGACGGGCTCGCCGGTCAGCATCGACTGGTCGACCGCCGAGAAGCCGTCCTCGACGATGCCGTCCGTCGCGATCTTCTCGCCGGGCCGGACGACGAAGACGTCGCCCACCACGAGCTCCTCGATCGGGACCGCCACCTCGACACCGTCCCGGTAGACGCGCGCCTCCTTCGCGCCGAGCTCGAGCAGGGCGCGGATCGCGGCGCCCGTTCGGCGCCGGGCCCGGGCCTCGAAGAAGCGCCCCAGCAGGATCAGCGTCGTGATCACCGCGCCGACCTCGAAGTAGGTCTCGGTGTCCTCGAACGCGGTCAGCGCGACGATCGACCAGCCGAGCGCGGCGAGCGTGCCGAGCGAGATCAGCGTGTCCATCGTCGCCGCGCCGTGGCGCAGGTTCAGCGCCGCCGCGCGATGGAAGGGCCAGCCGGCCCAGAGGACGACCGGGGCGGCGAGCCCGAGCGCGACCCACTCCCAGCCGTCGAAATGGAGCGCCGGGATCATCGCGATCACGGCGAGCGGGGCGCTCAGGAGCGCGGCGACGACCAGCCGGAGCCGCAGCGGGCGGGTGGGATCCTCCTCGCCGGCCTCGGCCTCATGGGGCAGCGCGGCGCCGTAGCCGATCGACTCGACCGTCCCGATGAGATCCTCGAGCCGGACCCGGGACGGGTCGTAGCGGACCGTCGCCTTCTCGGTGGCGTAGTTGACGCTCGCGTCGACGCCCTCGAGCCTGTTCAGCTTCTTCTCGATCCGCGCCGCGCACGACGCGCAGGTCATGCCCTCGATCTCGAGGTCGACGCGGACCGGCGCCCGCGTCCCGGTTGCCATCACTCGGCCTCGTAGCCGGCTTCGTCGATCGCGGCCCGGATCGCGGCGTCGTCGAGACGCTCGCCGCGAACGGTGACGAGCTTCGTCTCGAGGTCGACCTCGACCGCCTCGACGCCGGCGACCGCGCCGACCTCCTCCTCGACCGCGGCGCGGCAGTGGCCGCAGTGCATGCCGGGTACCCGGTAGGTGATCGTCTCGCTCATGGTGGTGCCATTATACCCCTGCAGGGTATGTTGAGCAAGGACGGAAGGCACTCCCTCACCCGTCACTGGGGTGGCGGCGGTGGCTCGGTCGTCGCTCCGTCACCCGGCGGAGCCGTCTCGGCGCCGCCCTGCTCGCCGTCCTGCCCGCCGCCCTGTCCGCCGCCCTGCCCGCCGCCCTGCCCGCCCTTGGCCGGCTTCCCGCCGGCGGGCTTCGGGCCGTACTCGACGATCGTGTTCTCCGGGCGGTAGCGGACGGCCCAGTGCTCGTCGCGCCGGAGCTTCTTCCCCTGCCACACCTTCCGCGTGTACTCGACGGTGAAGCCGGAGATGCCGCCGCTCTGGACGACCTCCTCCGTCCCCGGGGCGAGCGAGGGGTTGAAGACGCGAACGGTCGTGGCCGACGTGTAGTTGTACGGCTCGCTCGTGGTCGTCTCGACGCGGCGGCCGAGCTTCGTCGAGTAGAAGCGAACGGTGATCGACGTGTCGCCGGCGGAGACCTTGATCAGGATCGCGGCCGGCCAGTCGTTGCGGAAGACGAGCTCGGGGCCGCCCCAGGAGACGGTCGCTTCGCGGCCCATCGGGTAGCGGGAGATGTAGAACTCGTGCGGCGTGTGCTCGATCAGCTCGAGGCCCGCGAAGAACGCGGCGTTGTAGAAGGTCGTCGCCACCTGGCTGACGCCGCCGCCGACGGCGTCGACGAGCTTCCCCGCCTCGATCATCGGCGCCAGCACGAAGCCCCGCTCGGCCGTCCGCGGACCGAGCGCCTCGTTCAGCGAGAAGCGTCCGCCGGGCCTGATGATGCCGCCGTCGAGGATCTCGGCGGCGAGCTGGATGTTCGTGACGCGGGGGGCGCAGCAGGGGTAGGGCGTCGTGAACTCGGAGACGAGCTCCGTGATCCTGAGCGCCTTCGCCTTCTCCGTCGTCAGCTTCGGCTGCACCTGGGCGAAGGCGGCGCCGACGGCGGCCCGCTCCGGGTGCGCGGCGATTGCCGCCGCGACCTGCTCGGCGTCGACCTCGCGGCCCGGCCGGGAGCGAACGACCGACACGCGCTTGCCGCGGACCCTGAAGGTCGCGTCGCGCGGCTCACGCTCCCAGGCACGGAAGGCCCGCTCCAGTGGCTTCTCGAGCGGTGCCGGGTCGATCGTCACCGAGATCTCGCCGGAGCGGCGGCGAAAGCCGAGCGCCTCGAGCACGACGGCCGGGGGGAGCTCGAGCCTGGTCTTGCGGTAGACGACTGCGGGCGGGTCGGTGAGGAGCTTCTCCGCGGTCGCCTTCGCCTCCTCGGCCTCGTCGTCCGAGATCGGCGGCGGGACGTCCCGCAAGGTGAGCTCCACGCGCGCGGGAAGGAGCATCAGCTCCTCCGCGGCGCTCTCGAGGTCGACCTCGACACCCGTCCGGGAGGGCACGACGACGATCTCGTCGCCGGCCAGCTGGACGCGGGCGGGGAGCGGCTTCCGCTCGATCTCCTTCGCGACCTGCTCGAGCGCCGCGTCGAGGCGCGCGGGGTCGACGGCGTAGGCGAGCTGGAACTCGAGCGGCTCGGTCAGGCCGAGCCGCGCCCGCAGGCGGCTGAGCGTGTCACGGCTGTCCTTCGCCTTTGCCAGCGCCTCGTCGATCAGCGCTTCAGCGCCGATCATCGCGCCCGAGGTCTCGAGCGCGCCGCCGTCGTAGGCGAGGACGATCTGCCGTTGCAGGACGCGCGCCGCCTCCCGCTCGAGGAGCGCTCGCGCCTCGGCGAGCGAGCGTCCGCCCACGTCGATGCCGCCGATCTCGATCCCGGGCGGCAGGCTTCCCGTCTCGGCCCGAGCCAGCCACGCCCCGCTGCCGGCGAGCCCGCCGACGAGCAGCACGAGACCGACGGCGAGGACGCGCCAGACGCGCCTCTTCTTCCTCTCGATGCGGTAGACCCTGTAGCTCTGCTCCGACACCGCTCTGCCCGAAGGGTACGCGCTCGGCGGAACGAACCCTACCGGCAACGTTGCCGGAATACCCCCGGGGGGCATCAGGGAGGTCACTGATCCCGAAATCCGGGTTTTCCCCGATGACGTGGTGCGGTTCGATAGCCGATAACGTCAGCATGCCGGTGACGACCCGCGCCGTTCTTGTCGCTTTCGCTCTGGCCGCGGCGCTCGCCCTCGCGGCCTGCGGCGGCACCGCGGGAACGCAGGGCGCCGCGGAGCCCGCCGCGACGGGACACGGAGCGACATCGCTCCCGGCCCAGGACCTCCGGGTCGTGTTCGTCTTCCCGGGGGAGGCGTCCGGGGTTTCCGAGTCGGCGACGGTGCTCCGCGCCGGGGTCGTCGAAGGAGTGCCGCCGTCCGCGGTGACGGTCGCGACCGTCCTCACCGACGAGGACTGCGCCCCCGACGCTCAGGGGATCTCGCACTGCCTGAACGAGCTGCGCCTTCCGGACGGGACCGTGCTCACCGTGCGCCACCCGCACGACATGAGCAAGGTGCCGTGCCTGACGCCCGGCGAGCAGGTCGAGCTCAGGCCCGCTGCCTGACGGCGGGGAGCCGGAGCCGCTTCAGCGCCAGCGCGTTCAGCGCAACGAGGACGCTCGAGCCCGACATCGCGATCGCGCCGATCTCGGGTCGCAGGGTGAGCCCGAGGGGCTCGAAGACGCCGGCGGCGATGGGAAGGGCGAGCGAGTTGTAGCCGATGGCCCAGCCGAGGTTCTGTCGCATCTTCCGGAGGGTGCCCCGGCTGACCGCGATCGCGGTGGCGACATCGAGCGGATCGGAGCGCATCAGGACGACATCCGCGGTCTCGATCGCGACGTCGGTCCCGGCGCCGATCGCGATGCCCACATCGGCGCGAGCGAGCGCCGGCGCGTCGTTGACGCCGTCGCCGACCATCGCGACCTTGCGTCCCCGCGCCTGGAGATCGGCGACCTTCGCGGCCTTCTCGCCCGGAAGGACGTCCGCGAGCACCTCGCCGATACCGACCTCCGTCGCGATCCGCTCGGCGGTGGCCCGGTTGTCGCCGGTGAGCATGACAGGCCGGACACCGAGCTCCCGCAGGGAGGCGACAGCCTCCGCCGCCGTCTCGCGCGGTGCGTCGGCGATCGCGATCAGCCCGGCCGCCCGGCCGTCGACCGCCACGTGCACGACGGTGCGCCCCTCGCCCGCAAGGGCGGCCGAGCGCTCGGCGAGACCGTCGAGCGGGATGCCTTCCCGCTCGAGCAGGCGAGCGTTGCCGATCGCGAGCCGCCTGCCGTCGACGGTTGCGAGCGCACCGTGACCGGGCACCGCCTCGAACGACTCTGCCGCGCCCGCCACGAGGCCCCTCGTCGCGGCGGTCTTGACCACCGCCTCGGCGAGGGGATGCTCGCTCTCTCGCTCGGCACCTGCGGCGAGCCGAAGCAGCTCGTCCTCGTCGATCTCGCCGCTGGTCGCGACCGCGACGACCTCGGGCTCGCCGCGGGTCAGGGTGCCGGTCTTGTCGAGGACGACGGTGTCGAGCGTCGCCGCCTGCTCGAGCGCGACCGCATTCTTGAACAGGATCCCGCGCCTCGCGCCGAGACCGGTGCCGACCATGACGGCGGTCGGCGTCGCCAGCCCGAGCGCGTCGGGGCAGGTGATCACGACGACCGTGATCGCGAACAGGAGCGAGTTGAGCACGTCGCGTCCGACGAGGCCGAACCAGACGAAGAAGGTGCCGACCCCGCCGACGAGGGCGACGAGGACGAGCCAGAACGCGGCCCGGTCGGCCAGCCGCTGGGCGGGGGCCTTCGAGTTCTGCGCCTCCTGGACGAGCTTGACGATCTGGGCGAGCGCCGTGTCCGAGCCGACGGCGGTCGCCCTCGCGCGGAGCGTGCCGTGCTTGTTGATGGTCGCGCCCACCAGCACCGACCCCGCCCGCTTGGGCACGGGCATGCTCTCACCGGTCACCATCGACTCGTCGACCTCGCTCTCGCCCTCGACGACCTCGGCGTCGACCGGCACCTTCGCGCCCGGCCGGACGAGCAGCAGGTCGCCGACCTCGACCTCGGCCGTGGGCACCTCGATCGGCTCTCCCTCTCGGAGGACGACCGCCATCGGTGGGGCCAGGTCGAGCAGCGCGCGGATCGCCTCGTTGGCGCCGCCTCTCGCGCGCATCTCGAACCAGTGTCCGAGCAGGACGAAGGCCGCGAGGAAGGCGGCCGCCTCGTAGAAGACCTCTCCCTCGATCCAGAACGTCGCCGCCACCGAGTAGACCCAACCCGTGCCGATCGCCACGGCGACGAGCACCATCATGTCGAGCGTCCGGGCCCGCAGCGCGACGAACGCTCCGCGGAAGAAGACCCAGGACGAGTAGAGAATCACCGGCAGGCTGAGCAGGAACAGCCAGAGATCGACGTCCATGCCTCCCGGCGTCGGCAGCTCGGTGTCGACGAGGCTCTCGCCGAGCGGCGACCAGAGCGCGATCGGGATCGCGAACGAAAGCGCGACGAGGAAGCGGTCGCGCATGTCGCGCACCATTGCCTCCATCGACATGCCCGCATGGCCGCCGTGGCCGTGCCCGTGAGCGTGCTCCGCCCGTTCCACGCCCGCGTGGTCGTGCGCCGGCGCGAGCGGTTCCGCCTCGGCGAGCGGGTCGCACACGTGACCGGGTACCGAGCGCCCCGCGCAGTGGTAGCCGCACTCCTCGACCCACCGGGCGAGCTCCTCGACCGAGGTCAGTGCCGGGTCGAAGCTCACGGTCGCCGTCTGTGCGACCGGGTTTGCTTCGACCTCGCGCACCCCGGGCCGCCGCCCGAGGACGCGCTCGACGACCGCCTTCTCGCTCGCGTAGTGGAGGTTCCCGACGTGGAGAACGGCGGTCGCGGTCACAGCTGGACTATACCCGCTGGGGGTATAGCCAGGGTAGCGACGTACTCGTCCCGGCAGCCGAGGGCACAGAAGTACAGCGTCTCGCCGTCGAGCTCGAGCGAGGTCGCCGCTCGCTCCGGCTCGAGCAGCATGCCGCAGTTCGGGTCGCGAACGAGGGCGCCGAGCGTCTTGAACCGCCCGTCCTCGAGCCAGAGCACGCGGTCGGCCACCTCGCGCAGGCGCTCGTCGTGGCTGACCATGACCACGGTGGTTTCCTCCTCCTTCGCGAGCGAGCGGAGCAGCCGCATCGTCTCGGCGCCGTGGTGCGAGTCGAGGTTCGCGGTCGGCTCATCGGCGAGCACCAGGGTGGGCCGGTTGGCGATCGCGCGGGCGATCGCGACGCGTTGCTTCTCGCCGCCGGAGAGCTTCTCGACCGGGAACTCGAGCCGCTCCGCCAGTCCGAGCCCTGCGAGGAGCTCGAGCGCCCGCTCGCGGGCACCCGCGCCCGTCTCGCCGGCCATGTTGAGGGCCACTTCGACGTTCTCCCGCGCAGAGAGGGCGGCGACGAGGTTGAAGTCCTGGAAGATGAACCCGAAGGCGTGCGCCCGGAACGGCGGGAGCTCCCGCTCGGAGAGG
The DNA here is from genome assembly GCA_037444965.1 of Actinomycetota bacterium. Taxonomy (GTDB): domain Bacteria; phylum Actinomycetota; class Thermoleophilia; order Gaiellales; family Gaiellaceae; genus JBBILK01. The sequence continues at coordinate 11,713 of JBBILK010000002.1, forward strand.
GCGGCGATATCGGTGCCGTCGACCGAGATCTCGCCTGCCGTCGGGCGGAGGAGCCCGCCGAGCATGGTCAGGAAGGTCGTTTTGCCACTTCCCGAAGGGCCCATGACGAGGGCGATCTCTCCTCGCTCGAGGTCGAGGTCGAGTCCGCGCACCGCGTCGACGCGGAGGTCTCCCTCTCCGAACGTCTTCGCGAGGCCGCGGATACGAACGAGTGGGGTTGCCATCGAGCACACCTACCTTCGAAAGACGCTGGCCGGATCGACACGCGCCACGCGCAGCACCGGGAAGGCCGTGGCGAGGAAGGCGACTGCCCCTGCGACTCCGAGCGCCTGGACGACATCGGCCGGCCGGATCGCGAGCGCCAGCGTCGGTGTCAGCCCGGGCAGGACGACGCTGAGGAGCCAGACGAGCCCGAGCGCGACGACGAATCCGGCTGCCACGGTCGCGGCGACCTGCGCGACGGCGACGCCGAGGGAACGGCGCCCCCGCATGCCGAGCGCGCGCAGAACGGCGTAGTCCCGGAGCTGGGAGAGCGTCGAGCTGTAGGCGACGAGGCCCGCGACGGCGACGCCGATGACGAAGCCTCGCTCCCGAGCAGCCGGGCGAGCTCCCGGCGGGGCATGAAGACGACCGAGTTGGTGATCGAGGCCAGGCCTTCGACCTCGCCCGAGACTCGGAAGGCTCGCCCGAGCGCCTGCACCGTCGAGCCCGTCCGGACGCCGAGCTTCCGCGACAGCCCCCGGTCGAGGAGCACCTCGCCCGAGCGAGGACGGCTTCCCGCGACGACTGGAATCGGGGCGCCTCCCGAGTCGTCGCCGATCAGGTAGGCGATGCCCTGGGCTCCGCCCTTCTCGAACATGGTCGCGACGTACAGGATCGGCCGTGCCTCCTCGACGCCGGGAAGGGAGCCGATCGCGGCCACGGCCTCCTCCGGGAGGGCGGACTCGCTCATGTGCATCGTGTCGACTCCCTGCTGCGCGACGATGACGTCGGCGCCGCTTCGTTCGATGTAGGCGGTCAGGCGCTCCTCCGCTCCGGCGAGAATCGCCTTCAGGGCGAGCACGAGGAGCAGGGCGACGGCGATACCGGCAACCCCTGCGAGCGCCCGGCCGGGGCGGGCGAGAAGCTGGCGGCAAGCGAGTGGGACGCTCATCGGCGGAAGGCGGACGCGGGATCGAGCCGGGCAAGGTGGCGCGCGGGCAGGAAGGCCGCGGCGAGCGCCATCGCGAGCGCCCCTGCCCCGATCAGGATGACCGTATCGGGGCCGATCGAGATCAGGTAGCTGGGTGCGAGTGCGGAGACGACCCACTTCCCGGCAAAGGCCAGGACGACGCCTCCGGCCGTGCCGGCGAAGGCGAGTCCTGCCGCCTGCGCAGCGGTGAGCCTGAGCAGCGCCCGCCGGCGTAGCCCGAGCGCCTTGAGGGTTGCGTACTCGCGGCTGCGCTCCGCCGTCGAGCTGTAGACCGTCAGGCCGATGACGAGGATCGCGACCGCGAAGGCGATCGCGACCATCGTGAGCAACGGGGCCGAGAAGGGGTCGAGGAAGAGACGCCGGTCGTTCGCCGCGGCCGCGCTTCGGGTCAGAGCCGACACGCCGGCGACCGTCTGCTCGATCCGGCGCGCCAGGTTCTCCGGCGCGGTCCCGGAGTCGGGCCGAACGAGGAAGAAGCTCGCGGTCCCGGGCCGCCGACTGAGGGCGTTGACGGTTTCCCGGGTCGCGAACGCGAGAGGAGTCATGAAGGCGCTGGTCCCGCGCGAGAGGCCGACGATCCGAAGCTGAGCCCCGCGGTACTCGAGGATCGAGCCGAGCGCGAGCCCGTGCTCGGACGCCAGTACGCGGTCGAGCACGACTTCTCCGGGCGCCTCCGGCGTCCGGCCGCCGGCGAGCGCCCAGGGACCGCCCGGCCTCCCGGGGCCGTAGCCGACGAGGAGAGCGCGAACGCGGCGGCCGTGCAGCCGCAGCATCGCGAACTGCTGGCTGATCGGGGTCGCCTCGGCGATGCCCGGCACGCGATCGAGTGCTTCGCCGATCCTCTCGGGCAGCACCGAGGCCTGGGCGAGGAAATTGCGCGAGCCCGCTTGGCCGACGAGGACAGGGGCCTGGCGATCGAGGTACAGGGTTACCTGCTCGCCCATCCCGCGCTTGAGGCCGCTCAGGAGGAGGACGAGCGCCACGGCGGCGGCGACGGCGAGGACGCTGACGGCGAGCTTCGCCGGCTCGGCAGCGAGCTGGCGCCGGGCGAGGGGAACGCGGTCCTGTCTAGTGATGCTCCTCATGGTCGGACGGCTCCTGGATGCCCGGCTGCGGCTCGGAGCCATCGCCTCCGCTGATCAGGGGGCCGATGACGAAGGAGGAGACGGTGAACATGACCGCCATCACGCCGAGGGCGATCGCGGGTGCGATCCAGGTCTCGAAGCGACGGTAGATGCGGAGAAGGAAGGGGATCGCGAAGACGAACCCGATCGCCGCGAACAGTGCCCGTATCCAACCCTGGAGCCAGAACGGCATCGGCAGAAACTGCGCAAATGCCATCCGTAGTCGCTACGGATCTGAGAGACGCCGGCGTCCACGGTTCCCGCCGCCTCAGCCCGCCGAGCCGGCCGCAAGCTCCGCCAGCGCCTCGTTGATCGCCTGTGCCGTTTTCGGGCCGACGAGCCCGTCCGGGTCGAGCTTGCGGCTCCGCTGGAACGCCTCGACCGCCTTCTCCGTCTGCGGCCCGAACTGGCCGTCCACGGGACCGGGGTCGAGGTCGAGCTGCGTGAGCGCCTGCTGGAGAACTCTGACCGCGTCTCCCTTGCTCCCCGGCCCGAGGAAGGCGCCCGAGGCGACCTCGATGGTCACCGGTGCCGCAGTGGTGAGAGGCGCCACCGGCGGCTCTGCCGGCGCTCCCGTTTCGGCCACATCTGTCGTGAACGGCTCTGGCGCGACGACGTCGTCCCCGCCGCAGGCGCTCAGGAGGGAAGCCAGGGCCACGCCGACCGCCAGCACACCGAGGAGACGCCTTGTCACAGGTACCCCAGCGGGTCGACGGGGTTGCCGCCGGCCCTGACCTCGAAGTGGACGTGATCTCCCGTGCAGTGGCCGGTGCAGCCGACTGCGGCGATCGTCTGCCCCTGCGAGACCGGCTGGTCCGCCGAGACCGCGACGCTCGAGTTGTGCGCGTACGCCGTCGCCAGACCGTTCGGATGCGCGATCACGACGATGAGGCCGTAACCGCCCATCCAGCCCGCGTGGACGACAGTCCCGTTCGCCGCGGCCACAACGGGGGTTCCGGCCGGGGCGGCAATGTCGATGCCTGCGTGGAGCCGGCCCCAGCGCATCCCGTACGGAGAGGTGATGACGCCGCGGACCGGCCAGATGAGGCCGGACTCGCTCGGAGAGGCGGCCTCCGAGCGGGTCTGCTGCGCGAGCAGCGCGTCGATCTCGCGGCTCTCCGCGTCGAGCGCGTCGGCCTCGGCCTCCCACTGCTTCCGCTCGACCACGATCGAGGCGAGCGCCTCCTGCCGGTCCGCGCGAAGCCCGACGAGACGGTCGCGCTCGGTGACGGCGGACTCGTAGAGACGCCGGCGCTCGCCCAGGCGGCGCTCGAGCTCTCCCGCCGCCTCCGCCTGACGGCGCTCGAGCACCTTCGTCTCTCCGCGGGTCTTCTTGACCTCGACGCGGAGGCGGCCCACGTCAGCGACGAGGTCGGCGTCCTGGTCGACCGTGCGCCGGTAGAGATCGAGCTGCTCGATTGCGTCGTCGAGGCTGTCGGCTCCAAGGACGATCGAGAGGACATCGGGCTCGTCCGAGGTGTAGATGTCGACGAGGCGCTGCGCGAGCCGGTCCTGCGCGACCCGGAGCTGTCGCCGCAGGAGCGCGAGCTGCGCAGTCTGCTCGCCGAGCAGCTCCCGGAGATCCTGTAGCCGGTCGCGCACCCGCGTGAGCTTCGAGTCGAGCGCGGTCAGCTCGGTCTCCAGGTCGGCGACCCGGTGCTGGACGGCCTGGATCGCGTCGCTCTGGCGTGCGATCTCGGCGCCGAGCTGCTCCTCTCTGCCCCGGGCTTCCTCGATCCGCCCCTCGATCGCGTCGACCCGCTCCTCGATCGCGTGTCGGCGGTCGGCGAGAGACTCGCCGCTTGCCGCCCCGGCCGCGGAGATCGTGAGCGCCGCAGCTCCCGCGGCGAGCCCTGCTCCGCGGAGGAGCCTACGCACCTTCCCGCGGAACTGCTAGGTCGGCTTCACCGGCTTCCGGGTACGCGCAGGCTGCGAGCCGCCTCATGCGGACGGCCAGCGTCGACGCGAGCAGCGCCACTGACGCGAGCCCGAGGAAGGGCTGCAGCGGAGCGAAGTAGGAGAGGGCACCGCTGGTGCCGAGGGCGGCGATGACGAGCTTGTTGCAGATCGGGCACCCGACCGCGAACACGGACACGATCCCGCCCCCGATCGCACGCGTCGCCTGGCGGGGGTCGCGCGTGGCCGCCTCGGCCCGGACGTATGTCGCAGCGATGAGCCCGAGGAGGACGGCCGACGCTGCCCAGAGCGGGTAGTCCCACCACCTCACCGCGGTCATCCGGTCGAAGAGCGGAGTGGGGACGACGTCTGTCGGGACGCCGATCAGCAGCGCGCCCACGATCGTGCCCGAAGCGGCGGCAATCCAGCGCCGCCGAGGCCAGCATGCGAGCCCGGCAACGGCCCAGTCGAGCCCGGTCAAGGGCATCGTCAGTCTCGGCTGCCTCATGACATCCCTCGAAGCACCGTCATCCTGGACGTGACGTGTGAAGAGGTCGTGAAGGCAGCGTCGGGCCGCGGGGCGAACGCTTCAACGACCCGAGATGACCTCGGGGCCTTCGCGCACGACGAGGTGCCCCCTCAGGACGCCCATGCGGCAGGTGAACTCGTAGTCCCCGGGAACGCTCGGGAAGATCTCGAGCGTGACATCCGTGTACGGGGGCATGGTCGCGCTCTTGCCGAAGGCGGGAAACACGACCTGCTCCGAGCACTCCGCGATCTCCTCGCGTCGAAACGTGATGCGAAGCGGACGGCCGGGACGGGCGATGATCGTGCTCGGCTCGTACCGGCCGCTGATCCGGACTCGCGCCTCCTGAGCCCCACTCGCTCGCTGGAGAGCAACGGCGGCGCTCGCCGGCGCGACCCGGGGCAGCTGGAAGACCCGCATGCACCAAGAATCGCCCGTCCCCGTGAAGAGGCTGTGAACCGGAGATGTCGAGCTCGCGAAGAGCGTCGAGCGGAGTGGCGTTACGCAGCCCGAAGAGCCTCGACGGGCGAGAATTCGCGCCCTGCCGGAGTAAGCCGGAGGGCCGTCGAGCGAGATGACGCCAGCTGGGCTTCTCCCTCGGCTCGGCTGCGGCTGGACGAGCCGGCGGGAACCCACGAGAAGGCACCACACATCGGACATCGGTCAGGAAGACCCCGGCGAGCGACGACGCCGTACCGGCACTCGCTGCAGTTGAAATCCCCGTTGGCGAGCGCCACTCATGCCGACAGCACGCCGAGAGTGGGTGAAGAAGACGTGAACGGGCTCTGGACTACCGGCTCGGCTGCGGCTCCGCGAGGCGCTCGTCGACCTCGGGCTGCTCGAGCTCGGCGTTCGCCTGGTCCTGCTCGGCATCCGCCTCGCGGTCGGGCTTCGACTGCTCCCGCTCGTGGCCGCCGTGGCCGTGACCTCCGCAGCACCCACCGACCCCGTGACCGGCGTGCGAGGCGTGCGAGCCCCGCCGGGAGTGCCCGAAGAAGTGCATGGCGACCATCCCGACCGCAAGCGCGATGAAGATGATGACTCCGGTGCTCATGACGCTCCTTTCCAGGATGTGCTCGAGGTCAGCATCGCTTCGAGGTGTGGAGCGCCCGTGAAGACCGGACGATGATTCGGTGAAGAGGGCTCGCCGCCGGCGACAGCGCCTCAGAGTTCAGAGCCTGGCGAGCCGGTAGCCGACCCCGAAGACGGTCTCCACGTAGCGAGGATGGCGGGGGTCGGGCTCGATCTTCTTCCGCAGGTTCTTCACGTGCGCGTCGATCGTCCGCTCGTAGCCCTCGTAGTCGTACCCCTGCACGTGGTTGATGAGCTCGAACCGGGAGTACGTGCGCCCGGGGTAGCGCGCGAGCGTCGCGAGCAGCCTGTACTCGTTCGGTGTGAGCTCGACCGGCTGGCCGTCGCGGCGGACCGCGTGCTGGGTCGTGTCGATCGTGAGCCTGCCCTCGTCGAAGGAGAGCGTCTGGACGAGTGACGTCTCGGCGTTCTGGGCGCGCCGCAGCACGGCGTGGATCCGGGCCACGAGCTCGCGCGGGCTGAACGGTTTCGTCAGGTAGTCGTCGGCCCCGAGAGCGAGCCCGCGGACGCGCTCCTCCTCGCCGGCCTTCGCGGTCAGCATGAGGATCGGCACGTCCGAGCGGGCCCGGATCTCGCGGCACAGCTCCTCGCCCGGGACGTCCGGGAGCAGCAGATCGAGGACGATCAGCGCCGGCTGCGCGCGCTCGGCGAGTGCGAGCCCCTCCCGTCCCCCTCCTGCGACGTACACGACGTACCCGTCCCGCTCGAGGTAGCGGCGGACGACCTCCTGCGCCGAGGGCTCGTCCTCGATGACGACGATCCTGTTGTTCACCGAACCGGGGACAGGTTCGCGAACGCGTGTGAAGACGCCGTGAACCCGCCGTGTGGACTTCTACGGAACGAAGGTCGGTAGAAAGCACGGATTCTCTCGGGACTTCATACCGCGTTCACACGCCGGGCCGAAGATCTCGGAGATGGCAGCGCGTCACCTCGTCCTCGTCACGGCTCCCGACTGTCATCTCTGCGCCCATGCCCGGGACGTCCTCGAGCGCCTCGGAGGAGGTGAGACGCGGCTCTCGATCCGGGAAGTGGACGTGGGTAGCGACGAGGCCAAGGCCCTTGCCCGCTCCGGCGTGCCTCTCGCCTTCCTTCCCGTCCTCTGGGACGGAACTCGGGTGCTCGGCTACGGGCGTCTGTCGGAACGGCGCCTCCGGCGGGAGCTCGCGGCGTGAGCTCCCTGCTCGCCGGATCCGCCGCCGCGGCTTTCGCGGCCGGGCTCGTCGCGTTCTTCGCCCCCTGCTGCGCCGGCGTCATGCTGCCGACGTACCTTGCCGCCGTCGCCGGCGGGAGCCGCTGGCGGGTTGCCCGGCTGACGGGGCTCTATGTGGCCGGCGTCGCGGTGGCCGTGTGGCCGATCGCGCTCGGGGCCGCGGCTCTCGCCTCCCTGATCACGCGCTGGCACGCTGTCCTCTTCCTCGCCGGGGGCCTGCTGATGATCGGCGTCGCGGTCGCGCTCTACCGTGGCTGGATGGTGTCGGTGCCGCTGCCGCAGCCGCGCCTGACGGGGACGGCCGCCTCGGTCTTCGCGCTCGGCGCCTTCTCGGGAGCGGCGACCGCGTGCTGCGCCCCTGTCCTCGCCGGGGCAGTGGCTCTCTCCGCTTTGAGCGCGTCCTGGTGGGGAGGGGTCTTGCTCGGCGGCGCCTACATCCTCGGGCTCGTCGCTCCGCTCCTCATCGTCGCCGTCGCTTTCGGGCGGCTGCGAGGGCGGCTCCGCGATCGCCCGCTCACCATTCGTCTCCGCGGCTACGCGAAGCGGACGACGGTGTCGAGGCTGGCCGGGAGCGTCCTCTTCGGCGCGTTCGGTCTGCTCCTCGTCGTCCTCGGGCTCACCGGGCGCGCCGAGAGCGCGCCCGGCTTCCAGCGCAGCCTGGCCGGGTGGCTCGCGGGCCTCGCTGGACGGGCGGACGAG
>JBBILK010000002.1:19471-20526 GCA_037444965.1 Actinomycetota bacterium
CGTCGCCTGGCCGCTCCTCGCGGGCCTCGCGCTCCTTCTTCTCTATCGCCTACTCCGACCGGAGGGAGAACGAGTGAAATGAGCAGCAACGCCAAACAGAACCGCCCCAGGAGGTCGGAGGGGCCGAAGCTCCGCCCGGCCGGTCCTTCGCCTCGCCGGCGAACGATCGTCTGGGCGGCGATCGCTCTCGCGGTCGCGGTCGCCGCCGCGGCCGCCTTCGCGATCGGCGGCCGCTCGACCGGCGGGAGCGCCACGAAGGCTCTACAGGGAGAGCGGGCCCCCGCCTTCCAGGAGACGGACGTGATCACCGGTGAGGCGGTCTCGAGCTCGACGCTCGGCGGCAAGAACGTGCTCCTCTTCTTCAGCGAGGGCGTCATGTGCCAGGCGTGCTTCGAGCAGATCCAGGATCTCCAGGCTCGCGTGCAAGTGCTCGAGGACCGCGGGCTCGTTCTCGTCAACATCACGCCTGACGAGCCGGGAATCCTCCTCAAGGCGGCGGAGGCCTACGAGATCACGACACCTCTCGTGAGCGACGAGGACCGGGACATGTCACGTGCCTACGACGTTCTGGGAAAGGAGGGTGCGATGCACGCCGACACGCCGGGTCACACCTTCATCCTCGTCGATGCGGACGGCCAGATTCGCTGGCGGCGCGACTACGCGACGATGTACGTGGACCCCGAGGAGCTCTTCGCCGCGCTCCCGAGCATCTAGCGCTCACCCGGCGGGAGCAGGGGACGGCCGGCCTCCTGCCAGGCGATCATCCCTCCGTCCAGCTCGACGATGCTCGCGTAGCCGAGCCCGGCGAGGGCCTCGACGGCGATCGCGCTCATGCGGCCGCTGCGGCAGTAGACGGCGAGCGGCGTCGAGGTGCTCGGAAGCTCGTCTCGCCGTGCGGCGATCTGGTCGAAGGGAATCCAGAGGTCGGTTCCGGCGATCGAGCCTTCGTCGGGAACGTGGACGTTGATCGTCACGGTTCCAGCGTCCGCGACGGCGGCTCCGAACTCGGAGACGAGCTTCGACGGCGGCTGCGGGGACCCGCCCCCGCCCCATCC
>JBBILK010000002.1:20536-21788 GCA_037444965.1 Actinomycetota bacterium
GCCAGGCGGACTCCGCCCGCAGGCAGCCGTACAGGAGCCGGTCGAGCCAGCCGGCGACCGGCTTCACGCCGCAAGGATGGCAGCCGGCTGTGGAGGAGTGGTGAAGCTCGGTGGCTCCGTAGCGGCCGCCGGGCTCGGGGAGCGGACGGCGCTTCACCGGCTCTTCACACGGGCTGCCTAGTCTGGATCGGGCGTGATCACCGCCGCGATCTCCAGCCCCTCGACGAATGCCTTTCACGTCGGCCCGCTCATGCTCCGGGCCTACGGCCTCCTCATCGTGCTCGGGATCGTCGTCGCCACCTGGCTCACGATGCGCCGGTGGCAAGCGCGCGGGGGATCGCGCGAGCTCGTCTTCGAGGTCGGCTTCTGGAGCGTTCTCGCGGGAGTCGCCGGCGCGCGTCTCTGTCACCTGGTTACGAGCTGGAACGAGGTTCCGGACGAGTGGTGGGGGCCGTTCGCGATCTGGAAGGGCGGGCTCGGCATCTGGGGCGGCGTCCTGCTCGGATTCCTCGTCGGCGCGTGGCTCGTCCGGCGCCGTGGCGCAAGTGTTGCGGCCTTCGCCGACGCCGCCGCTCCCGGGCTGCTGATCGCCCAGGGCATCGGGCGGATCGGGAACTACTTCAACCAGGAGCTCTTCGGCACTCCAACCGATCTGCCGTGGGCTCTCGCGATCGATCCGGAAAACCGGCCCGACGGCTACGGGGCGTACGAGACCTTTCACCCGACCTTCCTCTACGAGTTCCTCTGGGACGTCGGCTACGCGCTCGTCCTCATCTGGATCGGCGGGCGATGCCGAATCCGTCCGGGCGGGATCTTCGCGCTCTACGTCGCCGGCTACTCGTTCGCTCGGATCTTCGAAGAGCTCCTGCGCATCGATCCCGCGAAGGAGCTCGTCGGCTTCCGGCTCAACTTCTACGTGGCAACGGCGCTCTTCCTTGCTTCGTGCGCGTTCTTCGTCTGGATTCCTCGTCGGCGCGTGGCTCGTCCGGCGCCGTAGCGACGAGCTCGTCGGCTTTCGGCTCAACTTCGCCGGCCCTGAGGCTGCCCTCGAGCCGGAGCGTTCCCAGGCTGCCGTCCTGTCGAGCTGGCCGTTCCCGACCTGGACGAGAGCTCGCTCAGCGACGCCGCGCGCTCCGCGGAAACCGCCAGAGGCAGATCCCGAAGCAGGCGACCAGGAGGAGAAAGAGCCAGCTCGTGCCGATGGCCGTAGCCGTTCTCCAGCCGAGCAACGGAACGGCCAGAAAGAGGAGGA
>JBBILK010000003.1:0-7101 GCA_037444965.1 Actinomycetota bacterium
CCCAGGTGAGCGCCTCCGTCAGGCGCCGGCGCCGCGTGTCGGCGGTGAGGAGCGAGCGCTCGACGGGCCGGTCCTCGGCCTGCGCCGCTTCGACCGCGGCCGCCAGGGCCTCGTCGAGCGCACGTGTCGCGACGAGCGCATCCTCGGCCGACCCGGCCGCGACGAGCTGGCTGGCCACGACCTGGCCGCACGTGAGCGGCGTCGCGAGCTTGAGCGCGCGGAGCACCGCCTCTTCGAGGCCCGTGGACGGAGGCGGGAAGGCGCGCCCGAAGGCGACGTAGGCGCGCGTCCGGCCGACCGTCAGCCCATCGTAGGCGACCGCGATCGGGAGGATGCTCTCGGGCCGGCCGCGGCGGACGAGCGTCCCGAGCCCCTTGCGGATCGGTCCGATCGTCCCGTCCGGCGACGGCCTTCCCTCGGGGAAGAGCAGCAGCATCCGGCCTGCCCGGATCAGCCCGACGATGCGCCGGAGGGCCTGCGCCCCCTCGTCCGCGCGCTGCCTCCACGCGGCCTGGAAGGCCGGGTGGGAGAGCTCCTCGGCGCTGCAGTAGCGCCAGAGCAGGTCGGCGTAGCGGCCGCGAAGCGCTTCCCCTGCCGTCTCCGGGCGGGGGACGCCGCCTTCCCGGGCGCGCGCCGCGAGCTCGTCGAGGACGGGCGCCGGAAGCAGCTCCTCGAGCGGGGTATCGGCGCGGACGGAGGCGAGCGCCCGGCCGAGCCGGAGCTCGGCCGCGCTCGGGTAGGGCACGGGAAAGACGCGGACGCGCTCCAGGTACGCGCCCGCCCGAAGCGGGTAGAGGAGCCGCCGTGCGGCCAGCGGTAGGCCCGGCGGGAAGCCGGCGAAGAACCCCTGGTCGAACATGTCGTCGCGGGCGGCGAAGTGAACCCGTTCGGCCCGGCGGTCGAGCAGGTAGTGGCCCTCGCGGTACAGCGACGGACAGAGCAGCGGCACGTCCGTCTCCGCCCGGTGGCTCGACACGAGCAGCAGGCCGGCCCGCGGGTGGAAGCGCTCGCCGCCGATGTCCTCGACACGGAACGCCGCTCGCGTGTACGCCCACATGCCCCACGCGACGGCGTCGTAGAGCGGCTCCCACGGCGGCGGCTCGGACACGGCGGCGCAGGGTAGCATTCCGCCCGTGCCGCGCCTCAAGCTCGGTGACCCTGCGCCGCCGTTCGACCTTCCCGGCGTCGACGGGCGCCACCATTCGCTCGCCGACCACGCCGGCCTGCCGGTGGCGGTCGTCTTCTCGTGCGTCCACTGCCCGTACGTGATCGCCTGGGAGGACCGCCTGAACGAGATCGCGCGGGACTACTCGGGTCGTGCCGGGTTCGTCGCGATCAATTCGAACGCCCACCTCGGCGACTCGTTCGAGCACATGGTCGAGCGGGCCCGCGAGAAGGGCTTCGCGTTCCCGTTCCTGCGCGACGAGTCGCAGGAGGTGGCGGCCGCCTACCAGCCTTCGCGCACGCCCGAGGTCTTCCTCTTCGACGCGGCGCGCCGCCTCGTCTACCACGGCGCCCCGGACTCGAGCTACCAGGATCCGGCGGGAGCCGAGCCGTACCTGCGCGAGGCGCTCGACGCGGTGCTCGCCGGCGAGGAGCCTCCGGTCGCGGAGACGCCGCCGGTCGGTTGCACGATCAAATGGCGGTCGTAGCCCGCGCCGGCAAGGGCTTCTCGAGCAGGTACCAGCCGATCGAGTGCGTCAGCTCGTAGCCGCCGTCGGACCGGCGCAACCTGAGCCCCGCGGTCTGACCGGCGGAGACGAGCCGCTCGACCTCCCCGACGACCGCCGCCCGCGCCTCTCCCTCGCAGCCGGCGAGGTCGAGGTAGCGGTCGAGCTCGACGTCCTCGCGCTCGACGTCGAAGCGGCGCAGCACGAGGCTGTTCGCGTCGAAGAGGAAGCGGAAGTCCTGGTCCGAGAGCACCCGGACATGGCTCGGATCGCGCAGCCGCTGGATCCGGTTGTTCGCGAGCGCCTCGAGCGGATCGACCGACGCGATCTGGTCGACCACGAGCAGGCGCCCCCCGACCCGGCAAACCCGCGTCATCTCGGCGATCGCGACTTCGGGCCAGGCGACGTGATGGATCGTCCTCGCCGTCGTGACGAGGTCGAAGCTGCCGTCCTCGAACGGGAGGTGTGCGACGTCCCCCTCGACGAAGGTCAGGTTCGGGCTGCCCTCGGCCGCGCGGCGGGCGTGGGCGAGCATCTCCGGGACGAGATCGAGCCCGACCACCTCGCGGACGAGCGGTGCGAGCGCGAGCGCGAGCGGACCCGTCCCCGTGCCGACGTCGAGCGCACGCTCGTCGCCGCGAGGCTGCACGAACCCGGCGAGCTTCTCGCGCAGTCCTTCGATCCGCTCCTCGCCGAGCGCCGCGAGCTTGTCGGCAGTGGCCGCGAACCGGGCCCGCGTTGCGTCGTCCTCCGTCATCCCCCCAGCTCTCTCCGCACCAGCGCGAGCGCCTGCTCGCGCGTTGCGATCGTACCGGCCGCCCGCTCCTCCGCGATTCGCTCGAGCAGCCGTCCGACCTCGGGTCCGGGCGGAACACCCAGCTCGTCCCCGCGGAGCAGCGGCTCGGCCGGCTCTCGCTCGCGGGCGGCCTCGACGGCCGCGCGAAACCCGGAGGCGCCGAGGAGCTCGAGCGCCTCGAGCGCCCACGGCTCCGCCTGACGGCGGAAGCGGTGGATCTCGCGCGGCGAGCCGTCTCTCGGGCGGCTCGCCGAGAGGAGGGTCGTCGCGAAGCGGCGGAGCTCGTTCGAGATCGGAAGACGAAAGGTCGCTTCGCCGAGGGCGGCGACCAGGCGGAGCTCGGGCGAGGAGTCGGTGCTCAGTCGCTCCAGGTTCCTTGTCGATCCACCGAGCGGCTCGAGCAGCTGCAGCGCGTCGAGTCGCCGGTAGCCCCGAGCCGAGAGCCGAAGGAGCTCGGCCAGGATCCGCTCTCCGGCCGGCTCCGCGACGCGACCGGCGTCGCGGCGGACGAGCTCCTCCGTGGCCGAGTCGAGCCTGACGCCGAGCTCGTCCTCGAGCCGCACCGCCCGGAGCAGGCGCAGCGGGTCGTCCCGGAAGATCCGGTCGGAGACGGCTCGGAGCACGCGCGCCTGGATGTCCGCGAGGCCGCTGAACGGGTCGATCGCGGGGCCGCCGGTGACCGGTCTCGCGATCGCGTTGATCGTGAAGTCCCGGCCGGCGAGATCCTCGTCGATCGTCCCGGCGAGGAGCGTGAAGTCGACCGTGCGCCCGTCCGCCAAGGCGACCCGCCACGCGCCGTGGCGGCCGGAGAGCAGGAAGACGGCACCCCCGGCGCCGCGCCGGTACGCGCGCGCGGCGCGCTCGGGCTCGCGGCAGGCGACGTCGACGTCGACTACGGGGCGGCCGAGCAGCTCGTCGCGCACGGCGCCGCCGACGACGTAGGCCTCGTCGCCCGAGACGGCGGACTGGATCGCCTCATCCATCGACGACGCGCCGCTCCGCGCGGGCCGGCTCCGAGCGGATCCCGCACGTGACCTCGTAGTTGATCGTCCCGAGCCGGCGCGCATGCTCCTCTGCGGTGAGGCCGTCCCCGATCAGCGTCACCGGTGTCCCGACGCCAGCGTCCTCGCCGAGCTCGACGGCGAACGCGTCCATCGACACCGCGCCGAGGATCCGCCGCCTCACGCCTCCGACCAGCACCTCGGCGCCCGTCAACCCGCGCCGGAAACCGTCCCCGTAGCCGACGGGCACGAGGCCGACCCGGGTCGGGCGCTCGGCGACGAAGCGGCGGCCGTACCCCGTGCTCTCCCCCGCCGCCAGGGTCTTCTCGAGCGCGACGTAGCTCCGCCAGGAGAGGACGGGCTCGAGCCCGTGGGCGGCCGGGTCGTCGCCGAACGGCGACAGCCCGTAGAGGGCGAGCCCGCAGCGGACGGCGTCGAGACGAGCCTCGGGGAAGCGGAGCGTCGCGGCGCTGTTCGCGAGGTGGCGCACGGCGCCCGGGAAGCGTTCGGCGGCAGCGGCGAACCGCTCGATCTGGGCTCGGGCGAACGCCTCGTCCGGCTCGTCCGCCGTCGCGAAGTGACTCATGACGCCGACGACCCGGTCGGGCGGCACCTCTGCCAGCTCCGCGACCGACATCCCCCAGCGCCCCATGCCGGTGTCGACCTTGACATGCACGTCGAGACCATCCGGGAGCTCCGGCGTCGAGACTGCGACGTCGAGGCGGGCGTTTCGCGCGATCTCGTCCTCGCCCGGGGCCAGCGGCCCCATGGCGAGGATGCGGGTCTCCGCGTGCTCGGCGCGGAGCGCCGCTCCCTCCTGCACCGTTGCCACGCAGAGCGCCGACGCGCCGGCCTCGAGCGCCGCCCGCGCGCAGTCGGCGGCCCCGTGCCCGTAGGCGTCCGCCTTGACCACAGCCCACAGCTCGGCGGGTGCGGCCGCCTCGCGCAGGCGCCGGACGTTTCGGCGCAGCGCGCCGAGGTCGATGGTGAGCTCAGAGCGTCGCATCAGCCTGGAAGTGTCGCCTATTCCAGCTTTGGTGTGATCACGCCGTGGCCCGGTAGCAAACTGATGCCGCCTGTGCCACAGTTCTCCCAGCGGCCCTGCGTCCGGAACTCGTCATGAAGGCCCCAGCGAAAAGCCCCCCACCCGCGCGTCTCGCCTTGGATGAGCTCGGTCCGGCCAGCTCGTCGACCGATACGAGTGTCTACGACGCGTTCATCTCGTACAGCCACGCGGTCGACGGGAAGCTGGCCCCGGCGCTTCAGCGAGGTCTACAGCGCTTCGCGAAGCCCTGGTACCGAATCCGCAGCCTGCGCATCTTCCGCGACGAGGCGAGCCTCTCCGCAGATCCGGGTCTCTGGTCGTCGATCGTCGAGGCGCTCGATGGCTCACGTTACCTGATCCTCCTTGCTTCTCCGGAGGCCGCGACTTCCGACTGGGTCACTCGCGAGGTCGAATACTGGCTCGCGCGGAAGTCAACCGACACGTTGTTTCTCGTCCTCACGGACGGCGAACTCGTTTGGGCTCCGAGCGAGAGTGATTTCGACCGCGAGCAGACTACGGCCCTGCCGCCGATCCTCTACGGAGCTCTGCCAGAGGAGCCCCGTTTCGTCGATCTTCGCTGGGCGCGCTCGGCCGAGGACCTCTCCCTCGGCCATCCACGTTTTCGAGACGCGATCGCGGAGCTCGCGGCGCCGATCCACGGCCTACCCAAAGACGAGATCGCCGGCGAAGACGTCCGTCAGCACCGGCGCACCGTCCGTATCGCGAGGATCGCCGCCGCGGTGCTCGCAGCCCTGACAGCCGCGGCGATCGCGCTGGCCGTGGTCGCCGTGGCCGCACGGAACGAGGCGGTCTTCCAGCGCGAGGAGCACAAAAGAGCGGAGAAGGAGGCGACTGCCCAGCGAGACCAGGCGGTCTCGCGCCTCCTCGCGAGCAAAGCCGTTGCCGAGATGACTTCGAACCTCGACACCGCCTTCCTGCTAAGTGTCGCCGCGTACAGGGTATCGAGAACCCCCGAGGCGAAAAGCGCGCTCGTGCTAGCGTCACAACGCAGCGGCCCGATTTCCGCCTTCATCGGCGACCAGCACCAGTCGATCTGGGACTTGAGCCGGAGCCTCGACGGACGCTTCCTCGCCACTGCCGAGGCGGACGGCGCCAAGGTCTGGGATGCGGCGTCTCCCGAGCCCCTCGCTCACTTCCTCGAAGACAGACCGGTCAAGAAGGTCGCGCTCAGCCACGACGGTGCGTTGCTAGCCGCCTTAGACGCCAACAAGACGGTCTCCGTCTGGCACGTCGCCAGCCGTCGAGAGGTCAACGAACTTGCTGGAGAGGCAGTCCTCAGCGTCGCATTTGCGCCGACCGGCGACCAGCTCGCAATGGGCACGAATGACGGCCGCCTGCTGTTCTGGAGTCCGGGGCGCAGCGAGCTGCCAGAGTCGATTGACTCGACACTCGACAAAGTGCACTCTCTGACGTTTAGTCCCGATGGACAGGCATTGGCCGTGGCTGGCCTCGGCGGTCTCGTCGTGGCCCGCGTCCGAGCCGAGAATGCCGTAACGATCAGAACGAATGGTCGACCGCGTCTCGATTCGACGACCGGGTTTCGGGACGTCGCCTTCTTCTCGTCCGGTCAGCAGCTCGCCGCTCTCGATAACGACGGACGTGTCCGCGTCTGCGGCATCTCCAGGCGCCTGCAGTGCACGAAGCTACAGGCGTCAGGCGTGACCGCGATCGCTGCCGATACTCGGGCGATCGCCACTGGCGACCTGAGAGGCGCCGTGAAGCTCTGGAAGAGCCCTTGGCAGGTAGCGAAGCGCACCCTTGGACACGGGGATCAGGTCGTGGGGCTTCAATTCGACCGAAAGGGCGAAAGGCAGCTCCTCGCCTCGGCAACGGACCGAAAGCTCGTCTTGTGGCGGGTCGACGGAACCGCCTTGAATGACCGCCTTGTCGACCGGTCCAGGACACCCACCTTTGACAGCGCCTTCCTGTCGCGAGAGAAGATCCTCGCTGCTCACCTCGATGAGATCACGGCAATCGACCTGCAAGACGCGACGCGTGAGTCGATACCGGTCAGCGGTCTGAAGCTAACCAAGCTCGCCGTCGGGCGGAACGGGCGGATCTTCGCGGGCCTCGTTGCGAACGAGGACGGCAGCGATGGAGTTCGCCTCTGGCGAAGGAACGGCTCGGGAGGTGCGTTCTCTTCTCTCACGGTGCCGCAGGGCGATAGTGCCACCGCAGTCGCTCTCAGCAGCGATGAGAACCTACTGGCGATTGGTACAAGCCGAGGCGAAATCGTCGTGTGGGACCTGCAGATCGGGAGCGATTCCTACACCATTCCGACCGGGCAGGCCGCGATACAGACTCTGGCGTTCGATCCCGAGGGCCGCTTGCTTGCGTGCGGCGACTCGAACGGGACAGTACGCCTCGTGGATCTCCAGGGGCGGCGAACCGACGGGCCTCCGTACAGATCTGGAAGCGGCGTAGCTGGAATTGTCTTCGATCCGCTCGGCGGGTTCGTATTCGCGGACGTGGGCGGTCGCATCACGCATGTCGGCCCGGGCCCCGATCGGCGAGTCACCAAGCTCGTTGGCACCGGGAGAAGCGTCACCGACCTGGCCGTGCTGTCCG
>JBBILK010000003.1:7120-10143 GCA_037444965.1 Actinomycetota bacterium
ACAGGAGCAACGCTCGCGGCGAGTGACGACGAGGGGTGGATCACGCTGTGGGATACTGCAAGTGCAGTTCGTCTGGGGGAGCCCATCCGCGACGGTGCCGAATCGGTCATAGCGCTGGACGTTAGTTTGGACGGCAACCTTCTCGCGGCAGGAATCGGAAACGGTGACATCGTCCTGTGGCAGAAGTCCGCCTGGGACCCGGAGCAGGCGCTTCTCAAGATCTGCTCGGTCGTCAAGCGCGCGCTGAGACCCGACGAGTGGCCCACGACACTAGTGGGTGACGTACAGATGCCGACGACGTGCGATCAACCTCGCTAGGTCTTGGCGGGGCAGAATGACTGACTGGCGTTGCGAGAGTGAAATACGAGAGGCCGATCAATGTGCGGTCCTTCTGACCAAGAGAAGCGCTCTTCGCCCTGATACCTGCCGCGCCCACCGAGTGCGAAGCGCGCCTTGCTGTACTTCCTGCCAATGGAGTCCTCCCAGCGAGTAACAGCCTCGGGGTAACGCCCGCCACTGATCTGCGACGTCGCGAAGGACTTCCCGACCTGTCGCCCAGCCTTTCCGAAGACAGTCGGGACCCAATTCACGAACTGCGAGTCGCCGCCGGAGTCGATCGGCTCGACGCGGCCGGGTGGCTTGATCGTGATCACGTACCCGTTCCGCGTGCGAACACACGTCGCCGAGCTCGGGTCGGCGCTGAGCTCCCCGGTCAGGAAGACGTCCGTCATGCGTTCGACAGCCGCGCGGAGACTCACCTGGACAGGCGGGGCTGCTTTGCATCCTCCTTTGGCGCAGCTATCCGGACGAAGGTCAGCCGGCACTCGCGGCAAACCGTCGGACTCCCTGCCCCTGGCGAGCTGGCGAGCTGAAACATCAAATGCTGCAGCCACGCTGGTCGTCCTGAAGAGCTCGCAGGAAGCACGACTCTCGCCGTCGATACATTCATCGGTTCCCGCACCACCCGCGAGCTGATCGGTGCCGGCATCCCCGACCAGGGCATCGTTACCGGCACCGCCGACGATTTCGTCGTCTCCACCCTCGCCGTACAGGATATTCGGTGCCTCGTCGCCCACGAGGACGTCCGAGAACTGAGAGCCCAGAACGTCCTCCACGCGGACGATCTCGTCGTGGTCGCCGTCGCCATCGTTCGCAGTCCCACTCTGAAGGTTGACTCTCACAACAGGACCGACTCTCCAAGTGGCCAGGTCAGCTGTTCCCGGACCACCATCAAGACGATCGTCGCCGGTAAGACCGGCGAGCACATCTGCGCCTGTGCCACCATCAAGACGATCGTCGCCCGCGTACCCGACGAGGAAGTCGTCGCCCGAGCCGCCATCGAGCCGGTCGTCGCCTGTGGCTCCTACAAGGATGTCGTCGCCACCTCCGCCCTCTAAGACCGAGCCGCCGCCTTGGGCGCGTCGGCTCGAACCTAGACTCGGCGTTGGCTCTGTCCCGCGGACCCTGAGGTAGTTGTCCCGAGCATTCCCGACGAGGGTACTTCCGCTGAGCCCGACGAGGCCCTCGAGACGGATGAGCGTGTCGGCTCCTTCGCCCGTCGCTTGTCCACTCGAGAGGTTCGCCCGAACGACAACCCCGAAGATAATCCTGTCATCGCCATTCCCGCCATCGACAACGTCGTCCCCCTGAAAAGGAACGAACCAGTTCGGGGTGTCGTCCCCGACCAGATTGTCGGAGAACCTGGAACCTGCGACGTTTTCGAAGCTGGCGAGCACATCCGATCCCTCGCCGAAGGCTGTGGCCGCGGCGAGGTTGACCTGTACGCCAGTCTGAGGACACGGACCGTTCCATGGCGGGAATCCGTCCAACTGGCACGCGTAAGAGACCACATCCGAGTAGCCGTCGCCGCCATCCAGCGTATCGTCGCCGGGCCCGCCCTCAACCTGATCATAATCCCCAGAGCCACCATCGAGTTGATCGTCCCCGTGGTCGCCAGCGATCAAGTCATCGCCGCTCCCGCCCTCGATCCGATCGTTGCCACCTTCTCCGAAGATGAAGTCATTTCCGGGGCCCCCGTCAAGTTGATCGTTGCCGCCTACAGGACGGAAGCTGAGAGCGTCGCCTACGATCGTATCATTCCCTTCGCCGCCACAGATCGTATCGTTGCCACCATTCCCCGCGATCGCGTCGTCGCCCCCGAGACCGACAATCACGTCGTCCCCTGCAGTGCCGAGCAGCACGTCATCGCCTTCAGTTCCGAGGATCGTTGTTGTGGGTGGGACTCCCGAGCAGTCGACCTGCAGCCCCGTAGGCGCTACCGCCGCTAATCCGGACGCCGCTACCTCGGTCTCCGTGTCCAGCATTTCCAGCAAGAGAACCGTCGCGAGTGCGACGGCTGCGGAAGCGATCAGCCGGGGAAGAACCACAGAGTGGGACAACTCTACTCCCCCTTACGAGCTGGAGCAAGACTGCTGTCCGAGGTGGTAGTGAGTACGCGCTTGCGCGCGATACCGAAATCTGTTTGCCTACTCGTCAGTACTCGGGCATCCGTGATATAAGACCCGTTCGGAGACAGACCGACGCGGAGCCACGCAGCCGACGTGCGCTGGATCTGGATCATCCTCATTCTTGCGATCACGGTCCCGCTGACAGCCGGCTGCGGCTCCGAAGACGAGGGTCTCGCCGAGCTGCGACGGTCTACTGCAGCCCTGCTCGAGGAGATTGAGGCGAGTGTCAAAGCGGAGATCGTCGTCGGCTCGGCGCCCGTCGAGGTTCTGGGGCTCGGTGAGCTGGCAGACATCGTCCTCGGGGTCCCCCCGGAGACGGAAGAGATCGAAGACAGCACCGGTTTCGCCCGGACTGCGACCCCTGCGCCACCGCCCGCGCTCGATCCGGTTCTGGACCGGGGTCCGGCCGAGCCCCAACTGTTCGGCCCCACCTCAGAGTTCGACGGGATCCGTTACGACGGCGCGATCGCTGTCTGCTGCCCGCCGGACGCCGTCGGCGACATTGGACCCGATCACTACATCGAGTGGGTCAACAAGGGCTATCGCGTGTTCGAC
>JBBILK010000003.1:10171-20404 GCA_037444965.1 Actinomycetota bacterium
CCTGCCCGGAAATGCACTCTTCTCACAGCTCCCGCAGGATCACCTGTGCCGCACGACGAACCTCGGCGACCCGATCGTCGCGTACGACCAATTCGCTGATCGCTGGGTGCTGACGCAGTTCGCGTTCGGACACGATGCCCAAGGCCGGAACATCGGGCCCTCGTACTCGTGCATCGCGGTTTCGAGGACGGCCGACCCCGTCGGGGCCGGCTGGTGCGTCGTTGACTTCAAGTGGTCGGAGAGCATCTTCTACGACTACCCGAAGCTCGGCGTCTGGGGTGACTACTACGTCCTGACCGGAATCGGCTTCGGCGCAGTCGACAAGAAGCCGCGGGATCAACAGATCGGCCTCCTCGAGCGTCAGCCGCTTCTCGACTGCGAGGCCGGGAGCACTCCACGCGCGGCCCGGCTCACGACCGACCCGTATCCGATCTGGCTTCCGGCGGACATCGACGGCAGGACCGCCGTCGGCCTAGAAGACCTGCCCCTTGTCGTCGGGTTCGCCGACGACCACGAGTACGACCCGGCTGCACCTCCGGACAAGCTCGTCTTCGGGCGTGTCCGTCCGGACTTCGACCGCGGGACAGCGGTGCTCGAGCTCGACGCGCTCGACGACGAGGTTGCGCCATTCGACTCGAACCTCTGCGGCGGGGGCTTCTATTGCATTCCCGTGGACTTCGGCTTCAAGCTGGACGCGCTTCCCGACCGGCTGATGAACCGGGCCGCCTTCCGCCGTTTCGACGGGAGCGACGCGCTCGTTCTCACTCACACCGTGGACGTCGACGGCAGGGATCGTGCCGGCGTACGCTGGTACGAGCTGAGGAGGGAAGACGGCCGCTGGCGGATCGCGAACCAGGGCACGTTCGCTCCGAGTGACGGGAACGCTCGCTGGCTCGGCTCGGCTGCGATGGATGCCGAAGGCAACCTCGCGGTCGTGTACGCGGTGAGCGGCCCGGACACGTATCCCTCGGTCCGCTACGCAGCTCGCCGTCCCGGCGATCCCCCCGGCAAGCTGTCGCTGGGCGAAGGGACGCTCATAGAGGGGGGAGGGGTTCAGCTCTCACCCTTCGGCCGCTGGGGTGACTACGGCTCTCTCACCGTCGACCCGCTCGACGATTGCACGTTCTGGTACACGGGTCAGTACTACCCGTCGACGTCCCTCGAGAGCTGGGCGACGAAGGTTGTGAGGTTCCGGCTACCAGGGTGCCCCGCGTAAGGTCTGCAACGCACTTACGCGGTGGCGGCGCGACGCCTCCGACCCGGGCCGGCCCGGACGGCTGTCTCCCCGGCGAGCATCCGCGGGTCCCGTGCCCGGAGTGCGAGCCACGCCCCGCCGGTCGAAACGAAGGTGAAGCCAAGGAGAATGGCCACGTTCGTAAACCACGTGGAGCCTCTGTGCTCCCAGCGAGCCGTGCGGTTGTCGAGAGCCCGCTGCTGGGCCTCACCGAGCTCCGGGAGCACTGCTCGGACGTAGGTGAGCCAATCCTGGGCGTGCTCCTGAATCGGGAGTGGCGGTTGCGGATACCGGGCGAGGACCCTCCCCTGTTCTGTCCCGAGCTCGAGGCGCAACCGGAGCCCGTTCAGGCTCACGGTCGATGCTTGCGCCGCATTCCCCCACTGCGCAGTCGAGAGGTTGCCGAGCGCCCGCACCGCGCCGCTGTTGACATCGGAGGTAGGGATCGAGAGCACGATCTGAGCTGCGAGCAGCACGGGCAGAATCGCGAGCGACTGATCGGAGCTCCTGACGAGTGCAGAGACCAGCAGCCCCAGGCCCACGCCAGCCACACCCGCAAGAGCCACCCCGATGACGAGCTCGAGCTTCGCCGACGAGATCGCAGCGCCCTCGTCGAACGGGCTGAGACGCTCGAAGTATTCGGGATACTGCCCCTGGACGTCCGCCAGATCGGTCGGCGGCACTCGTTGACTGATCAGCAGAATGCCGACCAGCACGGCACTCTGGACGAGCGTAATCGCGCTGAGGACGAGCACCTTCGATCCAACGTAGGCGCCGATCGAGAGCCCGACCGAACGCTCGCGGCGATAGACGGGAAACTCCTTGACGATCTCCCGCGTCGCATTCGAGATCCCGAACCAGGTCGCACCGATCGCGAGCAACCAGACGACGAGAGTCGCCTCGTGGCCGAGAGAGGTCGACAGCTTGTTCCGCTGGAAGAGAACCCAGTAGAGGAGACCGAGGACAGGCGCCTGAAGCAGGAGGAACAGCACCGCTCTCCGGTCGCCGAGCATGACCGCCGCGTTCCGCCTCGTCAGAATCTGGAGTTGGCGCAACCTCGACTGTTGGCGGCGGGGCGGTAGTGGACGGCCCCGAGTCCCGCTTGCGCCGGCCCGGTGCGCTGCCGGCGCGCCCAGGTACTTCTCACGGAGCGGACTCTGCTCGTAGAGCTCCTTCCACTCGACGTCTCGGGACCGGTCGAGGAGGGTGAACAGCGCGGCATACGTCCGCTCGCTCGTCTCGAACTCGAAGTACCGGAGCGCGGCATCCGGAGGACCGAAATACGCGGTCTTCCCACCCGGGGCCAGAAACACAACCCGATCACAGAGGTCGAGGCTCTGGACGCTGTGCGTCACGACGATGACGATGCGACCGCCGCGGGCGAGCTCGCGGACGAGCTCCATGAGCTCCCGTTCGTTTCCTGGATCCAGGCCGGACGTTGGCTCGTCGAGGAACAGGAACGCTGGTTTCGTGAGAAGCTCGAGCGCAACTGACACCCGCTTGCGTTGGCCGCCCGAGAGGGACGAGATGCGCTGGTTGCGACTCTCGCTCAGTCCGAGCTCACTGAGAACCTCGTCGATGCGGGTTCCCCGCTCCCCCGCATCGACGTCCGGGGAGAAGCGCAGCTCCGCCGAGAACTCGAGAGCCCGCTG
The DNA here is from genome assembly GCA_037444965.1 of Actinomycetota bacterium. Classification (GTDB taxonomy): domain Bacteria; phylum Actinomycetota; class Thermoleophilia; order Gaiellales; family Gaiellaceae; genus JBBILK01. Next base: position 13,058 of record JBBILK010000003.1, read on the forward strand.
TACTGTGAGCTGTGGATGGAGAATGTCCTCCTGCGGCACGTAACCCATCCGAGAGCGAAGCTCCTCGTACGACGCATACAGGTCCCGGCCGCCGAAGTAAACAGCCCCCTCATCTGCCGGACGGAAACCCGTCAGGGCATTCAGGAGGGTCGACTTCCCTGCGCCTGAGGGCCCGACGACCGCAAGCACGCTCGAGGGCTCGAGAAAGATGCTGACGCTGTCGAGGATCTTCTTGCCGCCCTCCACGACGACAGACAGACCCACCGCTTCGAACGTTGCCGCTTCTGCCTCTTTTGCGGCCTCGAGGCGACCGTCGCTGAAGAAGTACAGCGCGCTTCCGATGCCGACCAGATCGGCCTCGTCGAGTAGACACTGTTTGACGCGAACGCCATTGACGAACGTCCCGTTCGCGCTCCCGAGGTCGACCAGCTCATCCCGCCCGTCCGGCGTCTTACGAAGCTCCGCATGGAAGCGAGAAACCCGAAGATCACCGGCGACCACAATGTCGTTGCTCTCGGCCCGCCCGATTCGCACCCGGCCCCGTCCCGAGGATGCATCGCTCGCCTTCGTTCGCTTGCGCCCGCGAGCGGGCGGACTCGATGCTCCCCTCTCGGCCGTGGCCGAAGGTGGTTCGGATTCAAGACCAAGTTCCAGTACCGGACCGGCCTCGGCATCGCCAAGCCGAAGTGTCACGGGGCCGGAGATCGGGTACTCAGCCACTCGTGTGCCCTCACGGAAGCTGCCGTTCGTGCTCCCGACATCGCGGAACACCCAACTTCCCGAGGAGGCCTCGAGGACAGCGTGGCGGCGCGAGACGCGCTCGTCGTCGAAGTTGATCGTGGCCCCGGTGTCGCGCCCGATTGTCACCGGAGACGCCTCCGGTGCGAACACGCGGCCGTTTACTCGAATCCGCATCGACTCAGCAGCGGCGGCTTATCATACTCCGCACGTGGAGTTGGGAGGCTAATCCATGTGCGGCACGCTGACTAGTGTCTGAGCACGTGATCGGGAGGACGATCGGAGGCAACGTACGCCTCGACGCTGTGCTCGGCGACGGCGGCGCCGGCACGGTCTACCGCGCGACACACCTCGGCCTAGGGAAGACGGTGGCCGTCAAGGTGATGAAGAGCGCGCTGCTCGACGATGAGACCGCCAGGCGCCGCTTCCTCGAAGAGCCGAGGCTGGCGTCGAGTCTCGAAGCCGAACACATCGTTCGCGTGCTCGACGCGAACGAGGAGAACGGGGTGCCCTACGTCGTCATGGAGTACATCGACGGCACCGATCTCCAGACCCTCGTGGCAAACCGTGGGCCGCTCGAGGTGAACTACGCCGTCAACATCCTCGACCAAGTGGCAGTCGCCCTCGACGCAGCCCACGAAGCTGGGATCGTTCACCGCGACGTGAAGCCGGGGAACATTCTGATCGACAACGACGACCAGGCGTTCCTGACGGATTTCGGGAACGCCCGTGTTCTGAGAGCAGAGAAGGGCCGGACGCGACCGAACGAATTCACCGGCACGGTCGAGTACGCGGCGCCGGAGCAGATCACGGCTGACGAGGTCGATGCGCGGACCGACGTCTACGCGCTCGGTGGCGTCCTCTTCTACTGCCTTACGGGCAGACCGCCGTTCTCGGGGAGGACTGACTACGAGGTCATGCAACAGCACGTGGAGGCGGCCCGCCCCAGGGTGACAGCAGCTCGGGACGACCTTCCCTCCGCGCTCGATGCCGCCGTGGCGAAGGCGATGGCCGTCAAGCCACAAGACCGCTACGGGAGCTGTGGGGAGCTTGTCGCGAGGATCCGCACGGCCCTCGACCGTGGCCCAGCGACGAAGAAGGGCAGCACCCTTGCCCGGAAGCAATGGCGGGTTTGGCAGCGGCTGCCGAAACGCGGGCGCGCGTGGACGGTAGCGACCGGCGCCGTGGCGCTGGCCGCCGCAATCGGCGTTGCCGTCTGGGCGACCACACGCGACGGCGGCGGAACGCCGGCGACTCCTGAGGCGATCTCCCCAACCGGCAGTCCCGCTCCGCCCGTTGAGGGACCGGCACCGCCAGTAGAGGAACCCGCGCCGCCAGTAGAGGAGCCACCGGCGCCAGCGGAAGAACCGGCAGCCGAACCTGCAATCTCGGATCCAGCCGCCGGGAGCAGGGTCTTCTCGACCGCGGGCTGCGGCGGCTGTCACACCGTCGCCGATGCGCAAGCCACCGGGAGGGTCGGGCCGAACCTGGATGACTCGCGGCCTGGAGAGGCATTCGTCGTCGAACGAGTGACGAACGGCAAGGGTACTGCGATGCCCGCCTACGCGGGCACGCTGTCCGAGCAGGAGATCCGCGATCTCGCCGCCTACGTCGTCGCTGCGACGACATACCCGAACGCGAAAGAGCAGCAGGTGCTCGCGTTGCTCCCGGCAACTCACGATTGCGACCGAGCGGAGACCGCGGACAGGAGGCTGGCTGCCACTGCGAACCTGCACTGCGTTCCGGACGAGACGGCGGCAGACGACTCGTGGCACTTCCTATTCCCCACCCTCGACGAGATGAACAGCGAGTACGACGGCATGAAGCAATCGGTCGCGCCCGCAGCCGAATCCCCGACCTGCCCGGACGAGCTCCCTGGCGAGCATCGGTTCTCGGAGGAAAGCGGTATGCGAGGCCGGGTCCTCTGCTTCTTGTTCCGGGATCAGCCCTATCTGGAGTGGACCCGGGAAGACCTGCTGGTCCTCTCATTCGCGCGGGGTGGCGACGCCGAAGATCTGTGGGAGTGGTGGCAACGGACCACGCCGTGACAGTGCTCTAGCGTCGCAGCCGTCCTTAACCCTCGCGGATCCGGGAGGCTTGGAGAGGCGTCCGAAGATCAGGGCGTTCATGCGGCCCTCCCTCGTCGTCGGGTGCGGCAAGGATAGTTGCGTAACCACGGACGACGAGCCCACCCACGACACTGCGAGCTGCCCGGCCTGCGGCACCCAGGTACCCGCTGGCCGGTTCTGCGTGCGCTGCGGTTCGGCGCTCGGCCCGGGCGGGCGCCCGCGCCGCTACGCCGCCTCGCCGAACGAGCGGGAGCTCGTCCCGTACGTCGCCTCCTCGCTCTTCCCCCGGCTCCCGCACGCCTCGATGCGGGCATTCCGGATCGCCCTCGGCCTGGGGGTAGCCCTCGTCGTCGTGCTCGGCGCCGCCGGGCTCTACCCCGTCGCGGTCGCGGCGGCCGCGCTCGTCGTCCCGGCGCTCACGGCCGTCTACCTCTACGACGTCGACGTCTACGAGGACGAGCCGCTCCGCGTCCTCGTGCTGACCGCGCTGTGGGGCGCGGCCGCCGGCGTCGCGGCCGGATTCGTGGCGCGCGCCGTCGCGCCGTCCGGCATCGACCTGCTCTCGGAGTCGACCGGCGAGAGCCTCCTCGTCCACGGGCTCGGGCTGACGCTGCTCGGGCTCGTGCTCGCGCTCGCCGGGCCGCTCGTGCTGCTGCCGTACCGGAAGTTCAACGACGCGCTCGACGGCGCCACCTTCGGCGGCGTCTCGGCCGTCTGGCTCGCGGGCGCGCAGCTGCTCGTCCACTCGAGCGCCCTCTTCGACGAAGGGCTGCGGCCGGTCGGAGCCGTCGCGCCGTGGATCCTCCGGTTGCTCGAGCTGGCCGTGGTCGTCCCCGTCCTCTGGGCGGGTGCCGTCGGTGCGACCGCGGGCGCGTTCTGGCTGCGCTACCGCGCGCCGGTTCGCGACCGCGCGGCGCTCGGCCACCTGGGCCGGCCGTATGCGTCGCTCGCGGCCGCCGCCACGGTTCTCGTACTCGGCTCGATCGCCCAGCTCCTGCTTCCCCAGGCCGGCTCGCTCCCCGTGCTGGCCGTTCTGGCCGCCGGGACGCTCGTCTGGCTACGCCTCGTGATCCACGCCGGCCTCGTCCAGGAAGCGCGCGAGATCGAGCTCGGCCCGCCGATCACGTGCGCGAACTGCGGCGAGGAGACCCCGGCTCACACGTTCTGCGCGAGCTGCGGCATCTCGCACCGCGCGCTGCCGAAGGCCCGCGAGCAGGCGGAGCACCCGTCCGGCGCCGCACGCAGCCGGCTCCGAAGCAGTGCCGTGCTCGCGCTCGCCGGAGGCGCCGTCGTCGCGATGGCGGCCGCCGCGGTCGTGGTCGTGGCCCTGCGGACACCCGGTCCCAGCGCGCCCGACTGCCTTCCGGGCGAGCCGTGCGGAGGGCCTCCCGAGTCGTCGCCGCCCCTCGTCGCCGGGACGCGATGGACGAGCGAGGCGGCGGGCCTGGCGCTCGAGTACGACGGCGCTCGCTGGCAGGCCGTCACCGAGAGCGACGGCTCGCTCCAGCTCCTGCTCGCGGTCGGAGACGGCGACGCGATCCTCTCCGTCGAAGCCCGGCGCTCGGGCGACGTCCAGGGGGTCTACGACGAGCAGCTCGGCGAGCTCCGGACACGGTTCCTCGATCTGACCCAGCGCCGGGACGTCCCCCTCTTCGGCCCGAACATCGGCTACCGCGACGGCATCGGCTCGTGGTACGAAGGGACCACGGACACCCCGCAGGGCCCCGGTGAGCGGGTCCTCGTCGCACTGCTCGCGGCCGGCGACGGGGCGACGAGCGTCGTCGCCTCGGCGGCGTTCACCGACCTCGGCACGGGCACTCCGCTCGCGGCCGTCGACAGCGTCCTGAACACGGTCGCCTGGCTCGCCCCGGCCGGGGAGGAGCCGACGCCGGCACCGCCGCCGCCGGCGACCGCGGCCGAGGGGATTGCCTCGCTCGACCGGGAGCTGGGGCCGACCGACCCGCTGGAGCAGGTCGACCTCGCGCTGGCGCTCGCGCTCCCGGGAGCGCGGGAGCTCGAGCGCTTCCTCCGGGACGTCCGGGATCCGGACTCGCCCGAGTACGGCCGCCGCCCGACCGCGCAGGAGCTGGGCGACCGGTTCGGTCTGCCCCTCGCGGAGATCGAGCGCGTCCGCGAGACGCTCGAGGCCGCGGGGCTCGAGGTGCTCGGCACCTCCCCGCAGCGAACGGCGCTGCGGGCGCGCGGGAGCGCCGGGCTCGTGAGCGTGCTCTTCGGCGTCTCCCTTCGCGACTTCGTCACCCCCGAGGGCGCCCGCTACCACGCCCCGACCTCGGCGCCGAGCGTGCCCGCCGGCCTCGAGCACGCCGTCACCTCCGTCCTCGGCCTCTCGAGCGAGCCCGCGGTACGGCGCCCGCACGCCGTCCCCACGGGCGGCCTTCGCCCGGTCGACGCCGCGCGGGCGTACGCGGTCGAGCCGCTCTGGCGGCGAGGCGTCCGGGGCCAGGGGCAGACCGTCGCCGTCGTCTCCTTCGACTCCTTCCGGGCGGAGGACATCGAGGAGTACGACCGCCTCGCCGGGATCGAGGACGCGCCCGAGGTGCGGCGCGTCCGTGTCCGCGGCGGCGCGCCGCTCGGCCGCAACGCGATCGAGGTGAGCCTCGACATCGAGGTCGTGCGGGCGATCGCCCCGCGGGCCCGGATCGTCAGCTACGAGGCGCCGAACAGCATCCTCTCGTGGCCCGAGCTGCTCGGGCAGATCGTCGCCGACGGCGACGCCGACGTCGTCTCGGTCAGCTGGGGGAACTGCGAGCCGATGGTCGACGACGCCGTGCGCGCGGCCGCCGAGCGGGAGCTCGAGCTGCTCGCGGCCGAGGGAGTCACCGTCTTCGTGGCGAGCGGCGACCGGGGCGCCTACGACTGCTTCGACAGCCGAGACGTGACGCTGCCCGAGAACCTGCTCGAGGTCACGGACTGGCCCGCCTCGAGCCCGCACGTGGTCGCCGTGGGCGGGACGAGGCTCTCGGTACGCCGGAACGGCGCCTACCTCGCCGAGGAAGGCTGGGAGGACGCGGTCTCCTGGAGCGGCACCGGCGGCGGGCTGAGCTCCTCGGCCTCGCGGCCGGCGTGGCAGCGAGGCCCCGGCGTCGCGAACGAGCACTCGAACGGGATGCGGCAGGTCCCCGACGTCGCCGGCCCGGCCGACTGCGACAGTGCGTTCTTCGTCGTCTACCCCCTCGTCAGCCGCCAGGGCGACGTGCTCGACATCCGCAAGGGAGCCCACGGCTGCGGAACGAGCGCGGCCGCTCCGTTCTGGGCCGGCGTGGCGGCGCTCCTGCGGCACTACGCCGACCGCCAGGGGGCCGGCGAGCCGGGCTTCCTCGCACCGATCCTGTACGAGCTCGCGGCCACCCCTCAGCTCCACCCACCGTTCCACGACGTGACGAGGGGCGGCAACCTGAAGCTGAACGCTGCCCCCGGCTGGGACTACGCGACGGGCCTCGGTTCCCCGGACGTCTGGAACCTCGCCCGCGACCTCGTCGCGTACCTGAGCGAGCGCTGACCGCGCGGCCTAGGAGAGCGCGGGCGAGAGCGACTCGACCACGTCGCCCGCGATCATGCCGGCAAGGCCGTGTCGCTCCGCGGCGAGCGTCGCCGCGATGCCCTGTGCGCTCGCGGCCGCCGCGGCGGCGAGCTGGGGTTCCATGCCCTTCGCGAGGAACGCGGCGAGCACCCCGGTCAGGACGTCGCCGCTCCCGGCGGTCGCGAGGCCGGGGTTACCGAGGTCGGAGACGATCACGCCGTGGCCGGGAGCCGCGACCAGCGTGTCCGCCCCCTTCAGCAGCACGACGGCGCCGGTCTCGTCGGCGGCCGCCCGCACCGCGTCGAGCCGCCGCGCGTCGACGCGAGCAGCCTCCCTGCCGAGGAGCCGGCCGAGCTCGCCCGCATGCGGCGTCAGCACCGTCGGCGCATCTCGGGCGAACACCCACTCGAGGTGACCGGCGAGGGCGAACAGCGCGTCCGCGTCGACGACGACCGGCAGCTCGAGGCGCTCGAGAAGCAGGCGGACGAGCTCGCGCGTCCCCTCGCTCCTGCCCAGGCCGGGGCCGAGAGCGACGGCGCCGGCACGCGCGGCCAGCTCGGTGACGGCGGGCGCCTCCTCGGCGACGAGCCTCCCGCTGCCGTCGTCGGCGCAGGGCCGCGTCACCACCTCGAGCAGCCGCTGCTCGAAGACCTGGTTCAGCGACGCCGGAACGCAGGCGAAGACGATTCCCGCCCCGGCGCGGAGCCCGGCCTCGGCCGCGAGGCACGCCGCGCCGGTGTACCCCGTCGAGCCGCCGACGACGACCACCGAGCCGGCGCTGTACTTGTTGTCCCGCGGCCCCCTCCGCGGCACGAGGCCGAGAATCTCCGGGCCCGCACGCCGGTGGAGCGTCCGGTCGTGGACGAGACCGATTCCGGCCACCTCGACCTCGCCGGCGTGGAACCGCCCAGGTGCGACCGCGAGGCCGAGCTTGCGGCCGTGGAACGTGACCGTCAGGTCCGCCTCGACGGCGGCGCCGGCAACCTCGCCCGTGGAGGC
>JBBILK010000004.1:0-1260 GCA_037444965.1 Actinomycetota bacterium
TGGAGGCGTACGAGAGCCTGCCGCTCGGGATCGTCGACGCATCGGTGGTCGCCGCGTGCGAGCGGCTCGGCGCCGTCGAGCTCGCCACTCTCGACCGGCGGCACTTCTCCGCCGTCCGGCCACGGCACTGCTCGGCGCTCACGCTCCTTCCGGACTGACTCAGTCCGACGTCGGGCGCTGCTGGATCGGGTGCTCCCGGGTGATCGGCGAGCGGATCTTGAAGCCGATCGTCTGCTTGCGGCGTTCCTCGGGCCGGCTCGCCGCCTCCTCCGCGCGCTGCTCGTCGACCGTCTCGAGCGCGAGCTCCGTCTTCAGCCAGCCGATCAGCGCCGCGGTTCGCAGCTCGGCGGCCACGGGCGCGCCGGGGCCGCGCCGGACGACTCGCTCGAACTCGTCGGCCGCCGCCGGGTCCGAGGCGGCGAGGATCCCGTGCACCTCCTCCATCAGGAACGTGAGCTCCTCGTCGAGGCCGGCCCGCGCTGCCTCCTCACCACCTGCCTGCGCAACGCCGAGCAGCTGCTCCGCCACCCCGGCGATGCGGAGCAGCCGCTTTCGCTCCTCCCACGGCAGCGGCATCTGCCGAGTCTAGCGCGGGTCCGCCCGGTCGAGCAGCCGGCGCAGCTCGGCCCCGAGCGTCTCGGCGTGGGTCGTCACCGCTCCCAGGTGGTCACCGGGCACGAGCACCACCTCGACCTCTCGCGCGACGCGCCGCCAGGGAGCATCCGGCTCGCCGGGCGCATCGGCAGGCGCGTGCCTCGGCCAGACGAGCGTCAAGCGGGCCGGGTAGCGGCGAGGCACGTACGCTCGCTCGCGCTCCTCGAAGGGCAGGAGCGCGAGCTCGCGAGCGCTCTCCGGTGCCCGGAGGCGAACTCCCCGTGCGCGCAGCAGCGCCCTCCGCGTGCGCAGGAAGAGCTTGGCGCGGCGATCGGCGCCGAGCCGGAGCGCTGCTCCCAGAGCGGCGGTCGCTCGTCCCAGCGCGCGCAGCTTCCAGCTCGTGTTCGGCGGCCAGGTTCCGATCAGGGCGAGCAGGGCGACCTCGTCGCCCCGGTCGGCGAGCTGGCGCGCGATCTCGAAGGCGAGCAGGCCGCCCGCCGTGCAGTCACCTCCGCCGCCGACGAGGTACGGCCCCGAGGGTTGCACGGAACGGATGGCCGCGACCCGCTCCGCGGCGCTCTGCTCGATCGTCGGGAGCGTCCCGTCCGCCGAGGCACGAGGGGGGGCGACCGCGACGAACGGTCGCTCGCCGGCGAGCGGCCGCGC
>JBBILK010000004.1:1282-2371 GCA_037444965.1 Actinomycetota bacterium
AGAGGCCGCCGCCGAAGAGGTCGCCGTGGGCGAAGAAGAACGGCCTGCCGGGTCCGCCTGGCCCGATCTCGCTCAGGAGCCCGTTCGCAGGCTGCGCCTCCGCGGCGAGCGCCGCGGCGAGCTGCTCGACGGTTCCGTTCTCGGCGAGCAGGGAGACGGGGATCTCCCGGTCGAGCGTCTGCTCGAGACGTGTGAGCAGGACCGCGGCGAGCAGCGAGTCGCCGCCGAGATCCTGGAAGTCGTCGCACACGCCGACCCGAGGGAGACCGAGGAGCTCCTGCCAGAGCTCGGCGAGCTGCCGCTCGAGCGGGTCGCGCGGCTCCACGTGGGGTGCGCCGGTGGGAGCGGCTGCGACGCCGAGCGAGCGGAGCGCGGCCCGGTCGAGCTTGCCGCTCCCGGTCAGCGGCAGCGCCTCGAGGTAGACGTACTGGGAGGGGATCGTCGCTCCGGGGAGGGTCTCGGCGAGCAGGCGCCGCAGCGCCCTGCTGCTCGGAGGGGGCTCGGCGGCGGGAACGACGAAGGCGACGAGCCTCGGCTCGCCGCCCGGTCCGTCCCGGGTGGTGACTGCGGCTTCGCGGGCGACGCCGGCCGCGACGAGCGCCCGCTCGACCGCCTCGACCTCGACCCGCTGCCCGCGCACCTTGACCTCGAAGTCCTTCCGGCCGAGATGCTCGAGGCAGCCGTCCGCGCTCATCCTGCCCAGGTCTCCCGTCCGGTAGGAACGGACCCCGTCGTCTGCCGGCCCGTCCTCGAACGCCGCGGCGGTCAGATCCGGGCGCTGCCAGTAGCCCGGAGAGAGGAACCGGCTGCGGACGACGATCTCACCGACCTCGCCCGGCGCGACGGCCCGTCCGTGCTCGTCGACGACGTCGACGTCGACGCCTTCGACCGCGTATCCGACCGGAAGGGTGGCGCTCTCGAGCCTCGTCTCGTGCGTGACGACGAAGCGGCGCACGAGGCCGCACTCGGTCGCGCCGAGGCCGTTCACGAGCACGCAGCCGGGCCCGAGATGCCGCTGGAAGAGCTCGGCGTCGCCCGGCGTCGCGCGATCCCCTTCGAGCCGGATCACCCGCAGGCTCGGCAGCAGCC
>JBBILK010000004.1:2411-19901 GCA_037444965.1 Actinomycetota bacterium
GTGGTAGATCGTGAGCTCGCTGTCCGCGGCCCAGACGGCCAGGCGGCCGACCTCCCGCGTGACGTCGATCGGGAAGACCGAAGCGCCGTTCAGGAGCGCTCCGAAGAGGCTCGAGACCGAGCCGCTGAAGCTCGGCGACTGGACGAGGCTGAGCCGGTCGTCCGGGCAGATCCCGAGCCCGTTCGTGTAGCGCATGACGTTGTGGAGGACGTTGCGGTGCGTGTCCATAACGCCTTTCGGCTCTCCGGTCGATCCCGACGTGCAGAAGACGTAGGCGAGCGCGTCAGGTGCGAGCTCGAGTCCCGGGCGAGCCGCGTCGCGACCGCCGACCACCTTCTCGCCCGAGACGACGTCGAGAGCACGTCCGCCGGCGACGGAGCGGGCGATCCCCTCGCTCTGCGCGTCGGCGAGCACGAGCTCCGCGCCGGATGCGTCGAGCAAGCCGGCGAGCCGCGACTCGGGCCAGTCCGGATCGAGCGGCACGGAGAACCTGCCGGCCTTGAGCACGCCGAGCACGGCGACGACGGCTGCCGCTCCCTGCCGGGCGAGGAGGGCGACCGGCTCCGCACCCTCCCCTCGTCGTTCGAGCACCCCGTGTGCGACCGTGTTGGCAGCCCGGTCGAGGTCGGCGTAGGTGAGCGCAGCCGACGCCGTACCCACGGCGAGCCGTGCCGCGAACCGGTCGACCTGATCCTCGAACCGCTCGGGGAGCGAGCGATCGACCTCGCTCGAGAGGAACGGCCGGAAGCCGGGAGGCGGCTGAACGTGCTGTGAGGCTGGTGTCGTCACGTGCCCGTCTACGCTTCGGAGGATAGTGCGGTCGGTGCGCTACGGTTCGTCGCGCCCGCCCCCATCGTCTAGCGGCCCAGGACACCGGCCTTTCAAGCCGGAGATCGCGGGTTCGAATCCCGCTGGGGGTATACGGGAGAGGCCCCGGAGCTTCGGGGCCTCTCCTCCTGGGATGGTTGCAGGGCGGCCGCAGTCGCCCTTCGCCCGCACCCTAGGCGCCGCGTCATCCGGTGGCTATCCCCCGTGCGCGGGGTTTCGGAACGCGCGAACTCCCCCGGCAGGGCGATGGCCGGTACGCCGGAACGGGTCTACACCGAGAGGGACGGTCCTGCGGTACCCACATGGGAGGTGTAGATCCAATGATTCGCTGGAACCATCGCCTGATGCGTCTCGTCTTCGCACTCGGGGCGATCGCAGCGCTCGCGGTCGCGAGCGGAGCCGGGCTCCGCTGGAGCTGACCGGGGCTTCGAGCAGGGCCCGGACGGGAGCGCTCACGACCTTGCCTCTCCCGATGCGTAGCTGGGGACGTCTGCGGCGACGCCCGTCCCGGCTCACGACCTTCGTGGCGGCCGTCCTGGCCGCCGGCATCCCGGTCGTAGCCGGGGCGGGCGCCGGGCTCGCCCTCTCGCCGCCGTCGGCCGGGACAGCGCTGGCCGCGCTCCTCTTCTTCGTGCTCGCGCTGCTGGCCGACTCGAAGCCTGTACCGATCGACGAGCGCGGCGAGCACTCGGTGTCGCTCGCGTTCATCTTCATCCTCGCGAGCCAGCTCATCTTCGGCTGGGAGATCGCAGTCCTCACCGCGAGCTTCAGCATCCTCGTGGCCCAGCTCTCCGAGCAGCGCCCACTCGTTCGCGCCGTGTTCAACACCGCGACCTACGGCCTCGCCGCTCTCGCTTCCTCGCTCCCGGGGTTGCTCGCGCCCCCGGGCGGCGACGGCCACGGTGCGCTGATCGTCGAGGCTTTCGCCGGCGGTGTCCTGTTCGTGGCCGTCAACGTGCTGCTCGTCTCGACGGTCATCTCCCTCGCCTCCGCGACCCGGCTACGGCCGGTACTGCTCGAGAACGCCCGCTGCACGGGGCCGGCGTTCGCGGTCATGGCGTTCCTGGCGGCGCTCGCGGCGGCGCTCTGGCTCGTCGAGCCGGTGCTGCTCATGCTCCTGACGGGCCCCCTGTTCCTGCTCGGCCTCTACCAGCGGGCCTCGCTCTCGTCGCGCATCGCGACGCTGCACGCCCACACGGACAGCCTCACCGGCCTCGGGAACCACCGCTCGTACCAGCTCGCGCTGCGCGAGGCGATCGAGCGGGCGAAGGAGGGCGAAGCGAGCTTCGGCCTCCTGCTCGTCGACGTCGACAACTTCAAGCGGGTCAACGACATCTACGGCCATCCAGCGGGCGACGAGATCCTGATCGAGATCGCGCGCGTGCTGAGGGCCGTCGACGGCGGCGCCGCGTTCCGGTTCGGTGGCGACGAGCTCGCGCTGCTCTTGCCTGGAGACCGCGACGCGTGCCTGCGGGCGGCCGAGAGGGTGCGAACAGCGGTCGCCGGCGGGCGCTTGGACGCCCGGCCGCCGGTCACGCTCAGCGTCGGCATCGCCTGCGCCCCTTTGCACGCGACGGAAACCGACCGCCTCCAGCGGCTCGCGGACGCCGCCCTCTACTCGGCCAAGCGGCGGGGCAAGAACCGCTCCTGTCTCTACGACCCCGCGCGTGTTCGCATCTACACGCCCGCCGAGCTGGCGCGTCAGGCGGAGCGCCAGGGACGCCTCCGAGGCGCCGAGAACCTCGTGCAGGTCGTCGACGCCAAGGACGCGTACGCCGGGAGGCACTCCCAGGCCGTCGCGGAGCTTGCGCGCGGGATCGCGGAGCAGCTCGACGCGAGCGACGAGGTGGTCGAGCAGGTGGCGCTCGCAGGGCTGCTGCACGACCTCGGTAAGATCGCGATCCCGGACGCGGTCCTGCAGAAGCCGGGACGTCTCGACCTCGAGGAACGCCGCCTGATCCGCTCGCACTCCGAGCTCGGCTACCACCTGCTCGAAGGCCTCGAGCTCGACCCCGTCGACCGCTGGATCCTCCACCACCACGAGCACTGGGACGGATCCGGCTATCCGCACGGGCTCGCAGGTGAGAGCATCCCGATCGGCTCCCGCATCATCCTCGTCGCCGACGCCTTCCACGCGATCACCTCCGAGCGCACGTACCACCCGGCCCGGTCGTTCGGCGCGGCCGTGAGGGAGCTCCGCGCGAAGGCGTGGCGGCAGTTCGACGGCACGGTCGTCGAGGCGCTCGTGGCGCACCTCGAGCGGTCCGCCGGCTGGGTGCCGGACGAGAGCCTTCCGGCCGTCGTCTCCGCCTGATGGCTCTCCTCCTGCCGTTCGCCGCCGCGCTCGCGGTCGTCGCCCTGCTCGGACCGGGCCGGCTCGCGAGGCTGGCGGCGCTCCGGGTGCGTCACCTCTGGCTCGCGTACGCGGCGCTGGCGCTCCAGGTCGTCGCGTTTCCGTTCGACGTTCTGCCCTGGAGCACACCCGAGCAGGCCGCATCCGCGCTCTGGTTCGCCTCCTACGCGCTGCTCGTCGCCCTGGCTTTGGCGAACATCCGCCTCGCCGGCGTTCCCGTCCTCGCGCTCGGGATGGCCCTCAACCTCGCCGCCGTGGTCGCGAACGGCGGGCACATGCCGGTGACCGAGGCGGCGATGCGCTCGGCCGGGCTCGACTACGCAGTCGAGCGCAACAGCATCGCCGCGTCGGATCCGGCACTGCCCCTGCTCGTCGACCGCTTCGCCGCGCCCGACTGGGTTCCGCTCGCGAACGTCTACTCGGTCGGTGACGTGATCATCGCGATCGGCGTCTTCGCGATCGTGTTCTGCGCCGCCCACTCCAAGGCGAGCGGGACCTCGACGACGATGGTCCGCAGGCCGTCCTTCGCGGAGAGCTCGATGATCCGGCTCTCCAGTCGAGGACGTCGTCGCTGAGCACCGCCTCGACGACGTTTGCGGTACCGGTAAGGTGCAACCGGCTCGCTGACATGCTCGAGCGCCTCGCAAGGGTGGTGTGCACGTCGACCCGGTTCCAGAGCGAGCAGCAGCCCGAGGATGATCGAGCTTCCCTGCACGGACACGGTCAGAGCGCCTTCGCGGCCTCGATCAGCCTCTCGAGCGAGGCCTTCGCGTCGCCGAAGAGCATGGCGCACTTCGGGTTGTAGTAGAGCTCGTTGTCGACGCCGGCGAAGCCGGCTGCGAGCGAGCGCTTGAGGACGACGACGTTCTGGGCCCGGTCGACGTCGAGGATCGGCATCCCGTAGAGCGGGCTGTCGGGGTTCGTGCGGGCGGCGGGGTTGGTGACGTCGTTGGCGCCGATCACGAGCGCCACGTCGGTGCGCGGGAACTCCGGGTTCGCCTCCTCCATGTCGAGCAGCTGCGGATAGGGGACGTTCGCCTCCGCGAGCAGCACGTTCATGTGGCCGGGCATCCGCCCGGCGACGGGGTGGATCGCGTACTTGACCGCGACGTCCTTCGCCTCGAGCAGGTCTGCGAGCTCGCGGACGGCGTGCTGGGCCTGGGCGACGGCGAGCCCGTAGCCGGGGACGATCATCACCTGGCGGGAGTACATGAGCATGACGGCGAGATCGTCGGCGGAGATCTCGCGGACGGTCTGGCCGGCAGCCGCGGCGCCGGCGGCGGCCGCCGGCGCCGCGGCCGGCGCCTTGCCGAAGGCCGAGAAGAGCACGTTCGCGATCGAGCGGTTCATCGCCCGGCTCATCAGGATCGTGAGCAGGGTGCCGGAGGCGCCGACGAGGGTGCCGCCGATGATGAGCGCGTTGTTGTCGAGCTCGAAGCCGGTCGCCGCGGCGGCGAGGCCGGTGAACGCGTTCAGGAACGCGATCACGACCGGCATGTCGGCGCCGCCGATCGGGAGCACGAGCAGGACGCCGAAGGCGAGCGCGAGGACGAGCAGGAGCACCATCCAGATCCCGTCCTCGGTGGCCGCGCCGACGACCGCGCAGACGATCGCGGCGGCGAAGACGGCGGCGTTCCCGAGCTGCTGGCCGGGGAACGTGATCGGCGCGCCGCGCACGAGCTCCTGCAGCTTCGCGAACGCGATCAGCGAGCCCGAGAAGCTGATCGAGCCGATCAGCGCGCTGAACATGATCGCCGCGTTCGTCTCCCCCGAGATCGCGCCCGCCTCGGGGGCGAGCCGGTGGAACTCGCTGGCCGCGATCAGGGCAGCCGCGCCGCCGCCGACGCCGTTGAACAGCGCCACCATCTGCGGCATCGCGGTCATCTTCACCTTGCGGGCGGAGACGACCCCGATCACGGAGCCGACCGCGATTCCGACCACGATCAGCCAGTAGGAGTCGATCGAGGGCGAGGCGAACGTGAACGCGACCGCGATCGTCATCCCGATCGCGGCGGCGATGTTGCCGCGCCGCGCCGTGCTCGGATGCGAGAGGCCCTTGATGCCGAGGATGAGGCCGACCGCCGCGACCACGTACATCAGGTCGATGACGTTCTGCGAGAGCGCGAGCGGCAGCGTCATTCCTGCTCGGGCTCCGCGCCCTTCTCGCGCGGCTTGCGCTTGAACATGTCGAGCATGCGGTCGGTGACGAGGAAGCCACCGACGACGTTGACGGTGCCGAAGACGACGGCGACGAAGGCGAGCACCTTCTCCAGATCCGAGTCCGCCGAGCCGAGGATGATCATGCCGCCGACGAGGACGATCCCGTGGATCGCGTTCGTGCCGGACATGAGCGGCGTGTGCAAGAGGGTCGGAACGCGGGAGATCAGCTCGATCCCGAGGAAGATCGAGAGCACGAGAACGGTGATCGAGGCGACGATCTCGGCGCTCACGAGGCGGAGACCTCCGTGGTCGCGCGCCCACCGTGGGCGACGCACGTCTCGCGGGTGATCTCGTCCTCGAAGTCGAGCACGAGCGCGCCGTCCTTCACGAGGTGCAGGAGCAGCGTCTGCACGTTACGCGAGTACATCTGGCTCGCGTGCACGGGCAGCGTGCTCGGCAGGTTGGTCGTCCCCACGATCGTCACGTTCTCACGGACGACGACCTCGCCCGGATCGGTCAGCTCGCAGTTGCCGCCGGTCTCGGCCGCCAGGTCGACGATCACCGAGCCCGGGCGCATCGAGCGAACCGCCTCCCCGGTGATGAGGATCGGAGCGCGCCGGCCCGGGATCGCCGCCGTCGTGATCACCGCGTCCGAGTCGGCGACCGCGTTCGCGATCAGCTCCTGCTCGAGGCGGTGCTGCTCCTCCGAGAGCTCGGTGGCGTAGCCGCCCGCCGTCTCGCCGCCGACCACCTCGAGCTCGAGGAACGTCGCGCCGAGGCTCTCCACCTGCTCCTTCACGACCGGGCGCGTGTCGAACGCGGACACGACCGCCCCCAGGCGTCGAGCCGTCGCGATCGCCTGCAGCCCCGCGACGCCCGCGCCCAGCACGAGCACCCTGGCCGGCGGGATCGTGCCCGCCGCGGTCGTCAACATCGGGAAGAACTTCCCCAGGTGCTCGGCCGCGAGCACCGCCGCCTTGTAGCCCGCCACCGTCGCCTGCGAGGAGAGCGCATCCATCGGCTGCGCGCGCGTGATGCGCGGGATCGCGTCCATCGAGAAGGCCGTGGCGCCCCGCTCGGCGATCGCGCGCACGAGCTCCGTCTCGACGAGCGGCTGCAGGAACGCGACCAGGACCTGCCCGCTCCGAAGCAGCGCCACCTCGTCCAGGCCCGGCTTCTGCACCTTGCAGACCAGCTCGGCCTCCGCGTAGAGGGTCGCGGCGTCGGGAACGATACGGGCACCGGCCTCCTCGTAGGCGCCGTCGAGGAACGACGCCTCGGCCCCGGCGCCCGCCTCGACGAGCAGCTCGACGCCCGCCGGGGAGAGCCGGCCGATCGCGTCGGGGACGAGAGCGACCCGGCGCTCGCCGGGAGCCGTCTCCTTTGCGACACCGACCCTCATGCCGTGGGAAACGATATGCGCTTCCCCGGCGGAGCCGCCGAGCCTACTGGCAGGCGGTGAGTCCGCCGTCGAGCGTCAGCACCTGGCCCGTCACGAAGGACGACGCGTCGGAGCAGAAGAAGAGGGCGGCACCGAGCAGGTCCTCGGGATCGGCGATCCGGCCGAGCGGGATCCGGGCGACGAGGGACTCGTAGAAGTCCTTGTTGGCGAGCATGTCCGCGACCTGCGCGGTCCGGACGAACGTCGGCGAGATCGCGTTGACGCGGATCCCGTGCGGCGCCCACTCGGTCGCGTGCTGCTTCGTCAGCATGTTGAGGGCGCCCTTGGCGGCGACGTACGACGAGTAGCCGGCCCGCAGCGCGAGCTGGCCGCGCACCGAGGAGATGTTGAGGATCGAGCCGCCCTCGCCCTGCTCGATCAGCTGCCGCGCCGCCGCCATCGAGGGCCACAGGGCGGAGTCGAGGTTCAGGCGCATGATCCAGGTCCACTTCTCCTCGGGGTAGCTCTCCGCCGGAGCGAGGATCCCCGAGCCGCCCCCGCCGACCCCGTTCACGAGCACGTCGAGGCGGCCGAAGCGGGCGACCGTCTCGGCGACCACGCGGTCGGCCTCCTCGCGCACGGTCACGTCGGCCGCGATCGCGTGCGCGTCGCCGCCGATCTCGGCCGCCGCCGCGGCGGTCCGCTCCTGCGACCTGCCGACGATCGCGACCTTCGCTCCGGCGGCGGCGAGCGCCTGCGAGAGCGGCAACCCGATCCCCCCGGTCCCGCCCGTGACGAGGGCGACCTTACCGTCGAGGCGGAACTGTGCGAGCGGGTCGGTCACGGCGCGGGCAGCATAGTCGGACGGCGGTAGTGTCCGCCGCGTGATCCGTCCCGCCGCCGCACTCTTCAGCTGCCTGTTCGCGAGCCAGGCCGGGACGCTCGTCCTCTCGCCGATCCTCGTCGAGGTCGCGCAGGACTTCGAGGTCTCGACCGCGACGGCGGGGCAGCTCCGCGCGATCTCGGGAATCGTGGCCGGCGTGACGGCGGTGACGGTGGGGACGCTCGCGGGGCGAGTCGGACTGAAGCGCCTGCTGCTCGCGGGCCTCGGCCTGCTCGCGCTCGCCGCCGGGCTCTCGGCCCTCGCGCCGTCGTTCGCGGCGCTCGCGGCCGCCCAGGTGCCGCTCGGGATCGCGATCGCGATCCTGCTCTCGAGCGGGGTCGCCGGCGCGACTGCCTGGATCCCGCCCGAGCGGCGTGCCGACGCGCTCTCCGCCGCCTTCTCCGGCCAGGCGGTGGCGTGGCTCGTCGGGATGCCGATCGTGGGCGCCGTCAGCGAGGTCAGCTGGCGGCTCGCCTGGGTCGCGCTGCCGCTCGCCGCGACGGTTCCCGCGACCGTCCTCGCCGCCGGGCTGGAGCCGGTCCGCTCCCGTGCCACGAGCCTCCTCGGCGACCTCGCGGGCCTCGCCCGGGACCGTGTCGTCGCCGGCTGGTGGCTCGGCGAGCTCCTCGCCTTCTCGGCCTGGGTCGGGCTGCTCGTGTACGCGGGCGCGCTCCTCGTCGACTCCTACGACCTCTCCCTCGGGGAGACGGGCATCGCGCTCGGCGCGATCTTCCTCGCGTACCTGCCGGGGACGATCCTCTTCCGCCGCTGGGTCTTCCGCCACGCCCGCCGCCTGCTCGTCCTGCTCGCGCTCGGCGCGGCGGTCGACGCCGCCCTGATCGGCTCCGTGCGCCAGGCGTTGTGGCTCACCGTGGCGCTGCTCGGCGTCTACGTCTTCCTCAACTCGGGCCGCACGATTGCCGGGAGCGCGTTCGGGCTCACCGCCGCGCCCGAGCACGCCGTCGCGGCGATGGGCTTCCGGGCCTCCGCGACCCAGTTCGGGTACCTGCTGGGCGCGGGCCTCGGCGGCCTCGCGCTCCACCTTGGCGGCTACCGCGCGCTCGGGGCCCTGTTCGCCGGCCTCTACGTGCTCGCTGCGGCTCTGCACGGCCTGCTCGCGCTCTCCCGCGGGAGGCGAGGCGGCTAGTCGCTCGTCGCGACGCGCGCGGCCGCGTAGCGGCAGCGATCCTGGATCGAGCAGAAGTCGCAGTTCGTCATCCCCTCGACGCCCATCGGGCGCGCGCCGGCCCCGAAGACGACGGTCAGGGACTTCAGCGGCTCGATCACGTACGAGGGCAGCAGCCGGACCCCGATCTCCTCGGCGCCGAGCAGCCCGAAGATCGTCCGCTGCTCGCGGATCGACCAGACGCCCTCCCCGGGCGAGAGGGGGCTGCTCGTGCGCCAGCCGCGTCCGGCAAGCTCGCAGCTGACCCCGTCGTAGAGCTGCCGGCGCACCTGATCGACCCCCCACGAGCCGAGCTCGTCGAGCATCAGCATCTCGAAGCGGCGACCGGCCCGGCGGTGCTCGCGCACTCGCTCGTCGAGCGCCCGTCCGACCGTGCACACGGCCACGTAGAGCACCTCGGCCCCGCCCACGACCTCGACCACCGGGCCGCCGCCGATGCGCGTGCCGCCGGCCAGCCGAAACTGGCCGTGCAGGACCTTCTCGATCGGGAACGCCTCGTAGCAGGCGGCGGGGCGCATGACCTCGCTCGCCTCCTCGAGCAGCGCGGCGAGGCGGGTTCGGAGCGCGGGCCGCTCGAGCAGCCGAGCGAAGCCGGCGCCGTGGAGCCGGACGAAGTACGACCAGTCGAACGCGAGCTCGAAGTCGCGGCGGACGGTCATCGCGCGAGCTCCGCAGCGACCGCGAGCCGGCAGCTCTCCCCGTACAGGCGGGAGAAGCCCGGATAGCTCGCGAGCTCGAGGTAGTCGACCCGGCCGAGGAGCTCCTGCGCCCGGTCCCGGATGGCCGAGGAGGCGAGCGCGAGCTTCGCGCCCAGCCCGGCTGCGTTGCCGACCTGGCGGAACCGGCCGAGCGGGAGCGGCGGAAACAGCCCGATCGCGATCGCGTTCTCGACGTCGAGGTAGCTCCCGAACGCCCCCGCGATCACGATCACGTCGAGCTCGTCCGCGGCCAGGCCGCTCTCGGCCAGCAGGACGCGGATCCCCGTCTGGATCGCCGCCTTGGCGAGCAGGATCTCCCGGACGTCCTCCTGCGTGATCGAGATCGCCCGCCGGTCGCCGCGGCGCTCCGTCTCCCCGACCAGCACGAACTCACGCGTCCCGTTCGCCTCCCGGACGAGCGGATGGGAGCCCGGCAGGATCCGTCCGTTCGGGCTCAGCACCCCGGCGAGGTGGAGCTGACCGATCGCGTCCAGGATCCCGGACCCGCAGATCCCCGAGGGCTCCGCCCCGCCGATCGTCCGGTAGCGAACCGAGTCGGCGGTGACCTGGACACGCTCGATCGCCCCCTCCGTGGCCCGCGTCCCGTCCTTGATGTGGTACCCCTCGAAGGCGGGGCCCGAGGCGCAGGAGAGCGAGCGAACCGCTCCGCCGGGCGTGATCAGGGAGATCTCGGTGTTCGTCCCGATGTCGAGCGCGATCGCCCGCTTCCCGCTCCACTCGTCCACGGTCGCGAGCAGCATCGCGACGTGGTCGCCGCCGATGAACCCGGCGATGTTCGGCAGCAGGCAGAGGTATGCCCCCGGGGCGAGCTCGAGGCCGGCGTCCCGGGCCTTGATCGCCAGGCCGCCGCTCACGGCCGGCACGAAGGGAGCGAGCGCGAGTTGCTCGGTCGGCAGGCCGAGGAGCAGGTGGTGCATCGCCGTATTGCCGACGACGACCGCCTCCACCACGCCCGTCACGGGCAGGCCCGCCTCGGCGCACAGATCGGCGGCCAGCCGGTTCAGGCCCGCGACCGCCACCTCCCGCAGCCGTGCCCGCTGCGCCGGCGAGCTTCTCGCGTAGGTGATCCGGCTGACGATGTCCTCGCCGTAGGCGATCTGGGGGTTCATGGTGCCCTTGCTGGCCACGACCTCCCCGCTCGCGAGGTCGAGCAGGTACCCGGCAACGCCCGTCGTGCCGAGGTCGACGGCCAGGCCGGCGGGACGCGAGCCCGGCGGTCCGACCGCGATCACCTCACGTTTGCGGACAAAGGCCGTGCAGCTCCAGTTCCACGTTCTCAGGTCGCCCGCCAGCCGTCGCAGCACCCCGACGTCGACCGTCTCGGCCCGGAGGCCCGGCACCTCGCAGACAGCGCCGAGCAGGTTCTCAGCGTCGGCGACCGGCTGCTCGAGCGAGGGGCGGCGAAGCGTGAGCTCGACCGCCGAGACGAGCGGCGCGAGCGCGACCCGGCCCTCCCGGCTCTCGATCTGCGAGCGCATCACGGTGCCGAGCGACTCCGGCGGCACGCCGACCCGGCAGTCGCTGCGCGGGAAGCAGCCGCACGCGAGGCGGAAGCCATCGGCGAGCTCGCGCGCTGTCAGATGCTGCTCGTCCGCGGAGGTCGGCTCGCTGACCTCGCCTTCGACGATCTGCACGCGGCAGCGCGCGCACTGCCCGTGGCCGCCGCAGAGGCTGACCAGGTCGACGCCGAGCTCCCGGGCGAGCTCGAGCAACGACTGGGCGGGCCGGCAGGAGCCGCGCCGGCCGATCGGCTGGAAGTCGATCTGGAACGCCGTCATCGCGACAGGTGTCGGAAGCTCGGTCGGGCTTCCGGGTGGAGCGCTGTCAGCGGTACACGCCGTACTCGCGGGTCACGTCGAACATGGCACGGACGTTCTCGACCCTCGCCTCGTCGAGGAGCGCAGACGTGTCCATGATGTAGCCGCCGCCCTCGCCGCAGGTGTCGATCAGCCCCTTGCAGTAGTCGCGAACGTCGTCGGGCGTGCCGGTCAGGAGCAGGCGGTTCGGGACGTTGCCGGAGATCGCGGCAACGTCGCCGAGCAGCTCCTTCGCCTTCCTCATGTCCATCACGGCCATGTGGAAGATGACGCTCTTCTCGGGCACCTGCGTGAAGTACGGAAGCCGGGACGTGTCGTCGCCCTCGCAGTAGACGACCGGGATCACGCCCTTCTCGACCATCCCCTCGATCGCCTCGAGCAGCGACGGCCAGTAGAACTTCCGGAACTGGGCGTCGGAGATGAAGCCCTCCGAGCCCTTGTGCAGCCAGATCCAGCACAGCGGCAGGTCGGCCCCGGCCGCGCCGGAGGCGTACTCGACGCAGAGCTGGACCGCCTTGCTCGCGGCGGCGAGCACCCTGTCTGGACGGCGAACGATGTCGGAGAGGATCCCGCGCGTCCCGCGCAGCGTGTCGCCGACGATGTCGAACGGCGCCCAGGAGAAGGCCGCGAACGCCTGCGGGTACCCCTTCGCACGGATCTCCTGCGCGTACTGGCCGATCGAGCCGAACCAGCGTCCGAGCTCCTCGCCCGCCTCGAGCGCGTTCCGCAGCGCCTGCTGCACCCCGGGGTCGGCCATCCCGGCGAGCAGGCCCGTCCAGCCGAACCACATCATCAGGCGGGCCGGCGGCCAGCCGGCGAGCCCCTCCAGTGAGCCGAAGGAGCGGGGTAGCCACTTGCCGAGCATGAAGTGCGACGGGTCGTAGAGGAACTCGTCGTACTCGTCCGCGGTCATGTACTCGCCCTCGATGAACTGGTACATCGTGTTGTCGGCGAGGCCGTGCCCGGGCCAGCGGAACCACTTCACGTCGAGCATCGCCATCGCCTTCGCCGGGTACGCGAGGATCGGGCCGAAGTCCGCGTCGGGCTGAAACGCGTCGAGGAACGTGTGACATGCCTCGCGCGCGATCGCGTAGTCGTTCATCGCGTCCTTGAACGAGACACCCGCGAACTGGTAGGGGAAGAGCTCGTACGGGCCCATGATCGGAACCCGGTCCGGCTCCTTGAGCGCGACGCAGTCGAGGATCCGCTGCACGCGCTCCTGGTAGAGATCCTCGGCCGTCGTCGGTGCGGTGCCCGCCAGCTCCGTCATCGCTCGCCCCCTTCCACCCAGTTGCGCGCGAGCGTGACGGCCGCCGACGCGTCGCTGCCGTAGGCGTCCGCTCCGATGTACTCGGTGACGGTCTCGTCCATCGGGGCGCCGCCGATCATGATCTTCACCCGGTCGCGCAGCCCGGCCTCGTCGATCGCCGCGACCGTGCTGCGCATCTGGTCGAAGGCGAGGGTCAGGAACCCGCTCATGGCAACGATTTCAGGGCTGCGCGCACTGATCTCCTCGACGAACCGCGACGCGGGCACGTCGACTCCGAGGTCGATCACCTCGAAGTTGTTCGAGTCGAGCATGAACGCGACGATGTCCTTGCCGACGTCGTGGATGTCGCCCTCGACGGTTCCGATCACGATCGTCCCGAGCGTGCTCGCCTCCCCGTCCTCGCCCTGGAGCCTCGGCTTGACCAGCTCCGCGATCGACCTGAGCATGTCGCCGGCCACGATCAGCTCCGGCAGGAAGTACTCCTTCTCCTCGTAGCGCTGGCCGACCAGCGACATCCCCTCGCGGCAGGCCTCGAGGACCTCGCGGGGATCTCCGCCCCGGTCGACCATCGTCCGGGCGAGCTCGAGGGCGTCGTCCTCGCGGATGTCGGCGATCGCAGCTGTCAGTTCCTCTCTCATACGCTTCCTCCGGCTCGGTGTCCGATCCGATCTCGGACGGTGGAACGCGCGCTTCCGCACGACGGACCTTACGCCCGGTGCGAGCCGCGCCTTTGGGCGAAATTGACCAGCTGCCTCGCGCTGCGCGGGCGCTCGCGGCTAGGCTACGACTATGCACGAATGGCTCGAGCAGGCGAGCGGCAGGCTCGCGGCGGGCGTCGGAGACGATCCCGCCGCCTACCGGCTGAGCGAAGGCGACGTCGACGCCCTGCTCGAGCTCGCCCGCATCGCTGCCCACGAGTCGGGTGAGCGCACGAACGCGCCGCTGCTCGCCTATCTCGCCGGCCTCCGCAGGGGCGGCATCCCGACCGGTCGCTCGCCGACCTCGTCGCCGAGGCGGTCGGTCAGCGCCCGGCGACTTGAGCCTGCGGACGCCTCTCTGCGACCGGCTCGGGATCGACCTCCCGATCGTCCAGGCCCCCGTCTCGGACGCGCCCGCGCTCGCGGCCGCGGTCTCGAGCGCCGGCGGGCTGGGGACGTTCCAGGGGAGCTGGCTCCGGGAGGCCGAGCTGCGCGAGGCGATCCGCGCGGTGCGCCGGCTGACGGAGCGACCCTTCGCCGTCAATCTCGTGCTCGAATGGCCGCAGCACGAGCGCCTCGCCGCCGCCCTCGAGGAGGGAGCCCGGATCGTGTCCTTCCACTGGGGCGACCCGGGGCCCTACGTCGGTCTCGTCCACGAGGCGGGCGGGGTCGTGCTCTCGACCGCGGGAAGCGCGGCCGAGGCGAGGGAGCTCGTCGACGCCGGCGTCGACGTCGTCGTCGCCCAGGGCTGGGAGGCGGGCGGCCACGTCTGGGGCGAGGTGTCGACGCTGGCGCTCGTGCCGGCCGTCGTCGACGCGGTCGCGCCGGTGCCCGTGGTCGCCGCCGGCGGGATCGCCGACGGGCGCGGGCTCGCCGCCGCGCTCGCGCTCGGCGCCCAGGCGGCCTGGCTGGGCACCCGGTTCGTCGCGAGCGCGGAGGCCGGCCTCCACCCCTCGTACAAGGAGCGGCTCGTCGCGGCGGCCGAGTCGGACACGCTGCGCTCGACGCTCTTCGACGTCGGCTGGCCGGAAGCCCCCGTCCGGACGCTCCGGAACAGCACCGTCCGCGCCTGGGAGGACGCCGGGCGGCCGCTGCCCGGTGCGCGCCCCGGCGAGGGAGAGGTCGTCGCGGTCGACGCGGGCGGCCGCGAGATCGTCCGCTACTCGAGTACCGATCCGGAGGCCGGGATGACCGGCGAGCTGGAGGCGCTCGCGCTCTACGCCGGGCAGGGCGTCGGCCTCGTCAGGGAGGTTCTCCCGGCCGCGGAGATCGTCAGGCGGACGGTCGAGGAGGCGGAGGCGATCCTCACCCGGCTCGGCGGGTAACCTCCGGTTCGGGATGCAGGTCACGATCCTCGAAGGAGCGACCTTCTGCATCTCCGACGAGCTCGGCGACATCGCCGAGCCGACGGCGGGGTTCTTCGACTCCGACACGCGGTTCCTCTCGCGCTACCTGCTCACCGTCAACGGAGCACGGCCGCTCCTGCTCTCGCACGGCAAGGTCGAGTACTACTCGGCCGCCTGGTTCCTGCGGAACTCGCCCGCGGGTGGCCTCGCCCACGACGAGCTCTCGATCGCGCGGCGGCGCTTCGTCGGCGAGGGCATGCAGGACTTCGTCATCCTCGTCAACCACGCGAGCCGGCCCGTCGAGGTCGAGCTCGCGCTCGAGTTCGGAAGCGACTTCGCCGACATCTTCGCCGTCAAGGCGTTCGACTCGGCGCTCGGCGACCCCGACCGGGCGACGCTCCCCCCGGAGGTACCCGCGTTCTTCGACGAGGCCGAGAACGAGCTCGTCTTCAGCGCCCCCGGCCACTTTCCCGGCCAGACGCAGGTGCTCCTCAGCGAGCGCGGCGAGGTGGACGGGGGGACGGTTCGCTTCCGGGTCGCCCTCGAGCCGCGCGAGCGCTGGAAGCTCCGCGTCGACGTGTTCGCCGCCGAGGACGGGACTCGCGTCGTGCCGCGGGTCGCCGAGCGGCGCTTCGGCGACGAGCTGGAGCGGGTCCGCGAGTCCCTGAACGCCTGGCACCTCCGCGTTCCCCAGCTTCGCACCTCCTGGGACGACCTGGGCCGCGCGTTCACGCGCTCGGTCTCCGACCTCGCCTCGCTGCGCATGCGCGGCGCCGGCAACGGCGGCGGGCAGCTGCCGGCCGCGGGCATGCCCTGGTTCATGGCGGTGTTCGGCCGCGACACGGTGATCACGTGCCTGCAGACGCTCCTCTTCGGCCCCGAGCTCGCTCGCAGCGCGCTGCACGAGCTGGCGGAGCTGCAGGCGCGCGAGGACGACCCCGAGACGGACGCGGAGCCCGGCAAGATCGTCCACGAGGTCCGGCGCGGAAAGGGCGCGACGGCGTGGTTTCCCCGCTACTACGGCACGCTCGACGCGACGCCCCTCTACCTGATCCTCCTCTCGGAGGTCTGGCGCTGGACGGACGACACGGCGCTCGTCAACGACCTCCGGGAGCCGGCGTTGCGAGCGATCGAATGGATGGAGCGGCACGCGGATCTCGACGGCGACGGCTTCGCCGAGTACCGCAAGCGCTCCTCGCGGGGCCTCGACAACCAGTCGTGGAAGGACTCGGGGATCTCCGAGAAGTTCTCGGACGGGACGCTCGCGCGCTCACCGATCGCCCCGGCGGAGGTGCAGGGGTACGTCTACGACGCGAGGCGGCGCGCGGCCGAGCTGGCGCGAGAGGTCTGGCGTGACCGCGGGCTCGCCGAGCGGCTCGAGCGCGACGCGGCCCAGCTCGCCGAGCGCTTCGACCGGGCGTTCTGGGTCGAGCGGCGGGGCGGCTACTACGCGCTCGCTCTCGACGCCGAGAAGCGGCCGGTCGACTCGCTCTGCTCCAACATCGGGCACCTGCTCTGGAGCGGGATCGTCCCGGCCGGGCGGGTGGACGCCGTCGTCGACCAGCTGATGGGCGAGGAGCTCTGGTCGGGCTGGGGGGTGCGGACGATGTCGACCGGCGACGCCGGCTACAGCCCGCTCGAGTACCACAACGGCACCGTCTGGCCGCACGACAACTCGCTCGTCGCCTGGGGTCTCGGGCGGTACGGGCGCTGGGAGGAGGCGCACCGGATCATCCGCAGCATGGTGACCGCGAGCACGTTCTTCGAGCACGGCCTGCCCGAGGTGTTCGCGGGCTTCTCGCGCGCCGAGACCCCGTTCCCGATCGCCTACCCGACCGCGAGCCGGCCGCAAGCCTGGGCGGCGGGAACGCCGGTGCTCCTGCTCCGGCTCCTGCTCGGGCTCGAGCCGGACCGGCGCCGCCACGTGCTCGTCTCACGGGCGCCGGAGCAGCTTCCGTCCTGGGCGGGGACGCTCCGGCTGTCGGGCGTCCGCGCCTTCGGCCGGGCGTGGGAGGTCCGCGTCGAGGACGGCCGCGTGACCGTTGCCGCCGAATGAAGATCGGCCTGCTCAGCCCCGTCTGGTTCCCGGTGCCCCCGAGCGGCTACGGCGGGATCGAATGGGTCGTCGCCGTGCTGGCGGACGGCCTCGCGGACGCGGGTCACGAGGTGACGCTCTTCGCCTCGGGGGATTCGAGAACGAAGGCCGCGCTCGTCTCGGTCTACGCGGTCGCTCCGTCGGAGAAGATCGGTACGTCGCTGACGGAGCTGCACCACGCGCTCGCGTGCTACGAGCGGGCGGACGAGTTCGACGTCGTCAACGACCACTCCGGCCTGCCGGCGGCCGCGCTCGGCGGCGCGGTCGCGACACCGGTCGTCCACACCGTCCACGGCCCGCTCAGCGGCGAGGCCAGGCTCGTCTACGAGCAGGTGGCCCGCGTCTCGCCCGGTGTCGGCCTGATCTCGATCTCGCTCAACCAGCGCCGCCCGGCGCCGGAGCTCCCGTGGGTGGCGAACTGCCCGAACGCGATCGACCTCGACGCCTACCCGTTCGATCCCGATCGCGGCGACTACCTCCTCTTCCTCGGCCGCATGAGCGCGGACAAGGGCTGTCACCGCGCGATCGAGGTGGCACGGAAGGCCGAGCTACCGCTGAAGATCGCCGGCAAGATGCGCGAGCCGCTCGAGAAGGAGTACTTCGAGACGATGGTGCGGCCGGCGCTCGGGTGGGGCATGGAGTACCTCGGCGAGGTGTCCCACGAGGAGAAGGTCTCGCTCCTCCAGCACGCGCGGGCGACGCTGTTTCCGATCTCCTGGGAAGAGCCGTTCGGGCTCGTCATGATCGAGTCGAT
>JBBILK010000005.1:0-19869 GCA_037444965.1 Actinomycetota bacterium
GGTCACCCGCCCGCCGAGGCGCTCGCGAGCCGCTCGCAGGACCGGCTGGCGGAAGCCGAGCCACTGCCCGCCGTACTGCTCGTAGGAGTGGAGGTCGTGGCGCTCCGACGCGTGCCCCATCGGGAGCACGTAGTCGGCGAGGAAGGCGGTCTCGCTCCACGTCGGCGTCAGCGCGACGTGGAGCCCGATCAGGCTCTCGTCGGTCAGCACCTCGATCCAGGAGAAGCCGTCCGGGTTCGTCCAGACGGGGTTGTAGACGCGCGTGAAGTACACGTCGAGCGTCCCGCGGCCCTCCTTCAGGAAGTGCGGGAGCAGGAACGAGAGCTCGTTCATCGCGAGCGGGTACTCGAGCGGCCAGGTGAGCTCGTTCCACTCCTCCGGATGAGGAGGCGTGTGGATCGGCCTGGGGACGAACTTCGTCCAGGCGTTCGGGTACGTGCCGCCCTCGGTGGCGACCGCGCCGAGCAGCGCGTTCAGGAGGAACAGGCTGCGTGCGACCTGCCAGCCGCCCAGGTTGCCGGCGGCCGCGGAGCGCCAGTTGTGCGTCGAGAGGCGCGTGCCGGCGGAGGCGACGAGCTCGGCGCACTCGCGGAGCGTCCCGGCGGCGACGCCCGACTCGCGCTCGGCGCGCTCGAACGTGTAGCCCGCGTACAGCTCCTCGAGGATGCGCTCGAACGTCTCGAACGCCTGCTCGACGCTCGGGTGCTCGCAGGCGAGGTACTCGCTCCAGTTCCACCAGCGGCGCACGAACTCCCGGTCGTAGCGGTGCTCCCGGATCAGGTAGGACGCGATCGCGAGCAGGATCGTCGCCTCCGAGCCCGGTACCGGGGCGAGCCAGTGGTCGGCGTGCGTCGCGGTGTTCGAGAGGCGCGTGTCGAGGACGATCAGCTTCGCCCCTCGCGCCTTCCCTTCCATCACCCGCTGGGCGTGCGGGTTGAAGTAGTGCCCCGACTCGAGGTGGGCCGAGACGAGGAGGATCACCTCCGCGTTCGCGTGGTCGGGGCTCGGCCGGTCGAGTCCCAGCCAGTAGTGGTAGCCGGCCCGGCCGGAGCTCGAGCAGATGTTCGTGTGCGAGTTGTGGCCGTCGACCCCCCAGGCGGCGAGCACGCGCTCCGTGTAGCCGTCCTCGCCGGGGCGTCCCACGTGGTACATGACCGCGTTCGGCCGCCGCTCGACGAGCGCTCGCCGAATCCGGGCGGCGATGTCGTCGAGCGCGTCGTCCCAGGAGACGCGCTCCCATCGCCCCTCGCCGCGCGTACCGGTGCGTCTGAGCGGGTAGAGGATCCGGTCCGGGTCCCCGATCTGGTTCAGGGTCGCCGGGCCCTTCGCGCAGTTGCGCCCGCGCGAGCCCGGATGCTCGGGGTTGCCCTCGAACTTCCGTACCTCGAGCGTCTCGCGATCGACGTAGGCGAGCAGCCCGCAGGCCGACTCGCAGTTGAAGCACGTCGTCGGCACGAGCAGGGAGCGCCTCTCGATGCGCTCCGGCCACGCGCGGGAGTCGAGCTCGACCCAGTCGTCCCAGCGCTCCTTCGGCGGGAAGGAGGCGAGGCGCGTGCCGCTCGGCCCGGGGTACTCGCTCACGTGAGGGGCACCGACTGGCCGGCCTGGACGTAGGCGTGCTCGTGCGCGAGCAGCCCGAGGAGCGCGAGCGGGACGGCCGCGACGCCGATCGCGGGAGCGAAGACGGCTGCGAGCACCAGCACCGCGGCCGTCCAGAAGTACGGCGCGTAGCGGCCACTCACGAGCTCGTGCGCGGCGAGACGGGCATGGGCAGTCGGGTGCGCGAGCGTGACCTCCCCGGCGGCCATCACGAGGTGGGCGAGCGCAGCGCCGGCGAGGAGCCACTCGAAGGGGCCGGCGGCGCTCTCGGCGAGCCAGTGCGCGAAGGGCAGCATCGCCGCCGCGCCGAGCAGGACGGCCTGGACGAGCAGGTGCGCCGGCAGCAGCGGGCTCTGCCAGAGATCTCTCGCCTTCGCCTGGGCGAAGAGGTAGGCCGTGTAGACGGCCGCGGCGACGGCCAGGGGAAGCCCTGCGGCGGCCAGCCACTGCTGCGGCTCGGCCACACCCGCCGCGGAGAGCAGCAGGTGCGCGGCGAGCGCCGCTCCGTAGCCCGTGATCGCGACCGCGCCGCGGACGAGCCAGCTCCGCCACTGGGGGCGGAGGAAGAGGTACACGAACCGGCGCGGATGCTCGAGGTCCCAGATCAGGATCGCCCCGGTGAGCGCGAGGAGGCCGAGCGCGACCGCCGGCGCAGCCCAGAGCCAGAGCGAGCTCGACCATTCGAGGAGCCCGGACAGCAGGAGCACGAGCGGCGCGAGGTACGCACCCGCGGCGAGACCCTTCGTCCAGGTGTAGAGACCGACCCGCCAGTCCCAGGGTGCCCGGTGGGGCACGTCGTACGAGAGGAGAGCCGGGGCCGAGAACGTAGGGGCCGGACCTGTCCGGCCCGTCGCCTGCACACCCTGCTCCGACCACAGGAAGAGGCCGCCTGGCGGCCGCCGGGCGGCGAGCGGGTCGAGCGTCGCCTCGTGCGCCCCCCGGTAGAAGAGCTTCGGCCGGGTCCCCTTCTCCGGCCGGCGGACGGCGACCGGCTCGCGCTGGACGAGCCGCGCGACCTTCGAGGCCGGGTCGCCGAGGTCGCCGACGAGGATCGCCTCGACCGGGCAGACGACGGCGCAGGCGGGCTCGAGGCCGATGTCGAGGCGGTGCGCGCAGAGGTTGCACTTCTCGGCCGAGTGATCGTCCGGGTTGATGAAGATCGCGTCGTAGGGGCACGCCGCCATGCAGGCCTTGCAGCCGATGCACGCCGTCTTGTCGAAATCGACGATTCCGTCGTCGCGGCGGAACATGGCAGCCGTGGGGCAGGCTGCGACGCACGGCGCGTCCTCGCACTGGTTGCAGCGCGTCACCTGGAAGGCCCGGCGCACGTGCGGGAAGACGCCGACGTCGACGTACTTCACGAACGTCCGGGTGACACCGAGCGGCACGTCGTTCTCGGACTTGCACGCCGTCGTACAGGCGTGGCACCCGATGCAACGCGTCTGGTCGATCACCTTGATCCAGCGGACGCCCCCGTCGCCGGCGGCGGGCGCGCGCAGGTCGAGCTCCGCGGCGGCGGTCACGGCGCTCCCGCGCCGGCGCGAAGCCCGGCGCAGACGATGTCGCAGAGCGCCTCGATCGTCGGGTCGGCGATCCGGTACTTCACGCTCGTCCCCTCGCGGCGGCGGTCGACGACGCCTCCGTGGGCGAGCCGGTTCAGGTGCTGCGAGACGCTCGCGAGCGGGATCCCGGTGAGCTCCGAGAGACCGCCGACCGAGCTCTCGCCGGCGTCGTGGAGGGCGCTGACGATCCGCAGCCGCGTCGGGTCGGAGAGCAGCGCGAACCGGCGCGCTGCGTCTTCGAGCAGCGAGTCGGGGACGACCGGCATCGCCCGACTCTAGTCAGAACTGATCAACTTGTCAATTGAGCAGTTGACCGGAATCTGAGTGGCGGCGACTCAAGGTGCCTCTCTGCACGCCTACGCGATCCAGCCGTCGGCCGGCTCGATCGGCAGGCCGGCGGCGAGCCACGCCTGCATCCCGCCCGCGAGGTTCTCCGCGCGGTAGCCGGCCCGAAGCAGCGCATCCGTCACGGCCGCGCTCCGGTTCCCGCTGCGGCAGACCGCGATCAGCAGCCGGTCGGTCGGGATCTCCGCTTGGCGGGCGCCGAGCTCGCCCATCGGGACGTGGAGCGCCCCGGCGATGTGCCCGGCCTGCCACTCGTCGTGCTCGCGCACGTCGAGGGCGAGCGCGCCCCCGGCGAGCTTCACGGAGGCCTCCTGCGCCCCGGTCTCCGGCCCCCCTCGCAGCAACCGCATCACGCGGCCGCGGTCTCGAGCCTCGACGCCTCCCAGGCCTGGATTCCGCCGACCAGATGGCAGATGTTGGAGAAGCCGTCCAGCTCGAGCAGGCTCTCGGCGGTGGAGGCTCGGTTGTCGGTCTGACAGTGGACGACGACCGCCCGCTCGCGCGGCACCTCGTCCAGCCGCTCGGGAAGGTGGTTGAGCGGGATGTTGATGCTCCCCTCGATGTGGCCGCCTTCCCACTCGCTCCGTGCCCGGACGTCGAGTACGACCGGGGAGTCGCTGTTCGCCGAGCCGAGCTGCTCGCCGAGCGTGGCCGCGGTGATCCGCTCGGTGCGAGCGACGAGGTCCGGCCGGGCCGCGAGCGCCTGCATACCGCCGTCGAGGTAGCCCGCGACCCGGTCGAAGCCGATCCGGCCGAGCCGAGTCGCCGCCTCGACCTCCCGCCCGGGCTCGGCCACGACCACGATCTGCCGGTCGGGATCGAGCAGCGTTCCCGACCAGGTCGCGTAGCTACCGCCGAGCCCGATGTTGACGCAGCCGCGGAGGTGAGCGCCCGCGTACTCCGCAGGCTCGCGAACGTCGAGCAGGTACGCGCCCGCGTCGTGGAGGGCGAGCGCTTCGGCCAGCGTGAGCGGCTTCAGCACCTCCTCGAGCGTCTTCTCGAGCGTCGGGCGCTCCTTCGTGTTGAGGATCGCGTCGTAGGTGAAGTAGGCCGGCGAGTCCGGCTGGTCGGCCGTGACGATGCGGATGAACTCCTCCTTCGTCATCGGCTGCAGCGCGTAGTTGTACCGGCGTTGCACGCCGATCGTGGAGACGGTCTCGGTGCCGAGGTTCTTCCCGCAGAGCGAGCCGGCCCCGTGCGCCGGGTAGACGAGGGTCTCGTCCGGCAGCGGCAGCAACCGCTCCCGGAGCGAGTCGTAGAGGAGCGCCCCGAGCTCCTCGGCGCTCCAGCCGAGCGCGGCGCGCAGGTCGGGCCGGCCGACGTCTCCGATGAAGAGCGTGTCGCCGGTGAGCACGGCGTAGGGTCTCGAGGCGTCCTGCTCGAGGTCGTAGACGAGAATCGAGATCGACTCCGGCGAGTGGCCCGGCGTCTCGAGCACCTCCAGCCGAACCTGCTCGCCGAGCTCGAGCGTGTCGCCGGTCGCCATCGGCCTGAAGGCGTATTCGGCCTCGCCGCGCGCCCCGATGCAGATCTCGGCGCCACAGCGATCGCGAAGCTCGAGGTGGCCCGCGACGAAGTCGGCGTGGAAATGGCTCAGGAACACGAAGCGGATCGCGAGTCCGAGCTCGCTCGCGTCGGCAACGTACTGGTCGACGTCGCGCTGCGGGTCGAGCACGGCCGCGACACCCGTCGACTCGTCGCCGACGAGGTACGACGCGTGCGCGAGGCAGCCGAGGTAGTACTGCTTGAGGATCATCGCCCCTCCCTGTCCGTCGGGGAGCAGTCTACCCCGAGGCCTGGGTCAGACCGGCTCCGACCCGGGTCCCCAGGCCGCCAGCGCGGCGAGCCAGGCGTCGAGGTCGCGTACCTCCCAGGCGACGGCGTCGTGCTCGCCCGTCGAGCCCATGAAGCGCACGCGCAGCAGCGGGCGGAAGCGCGTCTTGCCGAGGTGCGACGGCGCCGTCTCGACCGCCAGCACGTGACCCCGTGCGATCGACAGCTCGCGGCGGGGGACCCACTGGACGAACAGGAGCTCGCCGGGTGTCGCGGCGAGGCAGCCGTTGCCACGAAGCTGCAGGGCGCCGCGCGACTCGACGCCGTAGAAGCGGGCCCGCTCGTCCACGAGCAGCTCCCGGCCGGCGAGCCGCTCGCGGACGTCTCGCGCGACCTTCTCCTCGAGCCGCCGGAGCAGCATCGCTCCTACCTTCGAGCGCCCGCGAGGAGCTCCTCCGCCGCGAGGCCGCGGATCGAGGCGTCGACGAGCTCGACCGGGTGGAAGGCGGCGAGCGGCCGGCCAGCGCGCCTGAGCGCGGCCGTCACCTGGATCAGGCAGCCCGGGTTCGCGGAGGCGTAGGCGTCGGGCGAGGTGGCCCGCACGCAAACGGCCTTGCGGTCGCCGAGCTCGCGAGCGGCCGCGGGCTGGACGAGGTTGTAGATCCCGGCGGAGCCGCAGCAGAGCTCCTGCTCTGCCGGCTCGAGCAGCTCGAGCTCCGGGATCGCCCCGAGCAGGGCGCGCGGCGCGGCCCGGATGCGCTGGGCGTGGAGCAGGTGGCACGAGTCCTGGAAGGCGACGCGCAGCGGCAGCGGTCGCCGCGCTGCCCGGGGCCCTCCCTCGGCGAGGAGCTCCGAGACGTCGCGCACCCTCGCCGAGAAGGCGGCGGCGCGGTCCGCGTAGCGGTGGTCGTCCGCGAGCAGGTGGACCGCGTCCTTCAGATGCGAGCCGCAGCCGGCGGCGTTCGTCACGACGAGGTCGACGCCGCTGCGCTCGAAGCTGTCGATCAGCCGCCGCGCGAGGTCGAGGCCTTCCTCGAGCCGGCCGGCGTGCACGGCGAGGGCCCCGCAGCAGCCCTGCTCCGGGACGGCGACCTCGTACCCGTCCGCCACGAGCACCCGCGCGGTGGCGGCGTTCACGTCCCCGAAGAGCACGCGCTGCACGCACCCTGCGAGCAGTCCGACCCTGGCCGCGCGCTCGCCCGCGGCAGGCGTCGTGGACGGTGGTCGCTCCCCCGAGCGCCACGGAGGGGCGATCTCGAGCAGCGGCCGCAGCGTTCGCGGCGCGGGGAGACGGCGGCCCACCGGTGCGAAGGCGAGCGCGACCCGCAGCCGCCGCGGGTGCGGGAAGACCCGGAAGACGAGCGAGCGGAGCGCGCGCTCCCCGAAGGGACGGCGCAGCGTCTGCTCGACGCGATCGCGGGTGAGCTCGATCAGCCGGTCGTACTGCACGCCTGAAGGGCACGCAGTCACGCACGCCATGCAGCCGAGGCAGCGGTCGAAATGCGTGGTCACGGGCGGCGCGAGCGGCACCGTGCCCTCGAGGAGCTGCTCCATCAGGTAGATCCGCCCGCGCGGCGAGTCCATCTCCTCGTTCCAGAGCACGTACGTCGGGCAGCTGGGAAGGCAGAACCCGCAGTGAACGCACTCGGCGAGGAGCTCTCGGTTCACGCGAGCACTCCTTGCGGGTCGAACGCGGCGCGCACCCGCTCGAGCAAGCGGGCAGCGGCGGGCTCCGTGGTCTCGGGCGGCGGCTCCATCAGGTACGCGGAGCCGATGCCGGGCCTGACGAGCGCCTCGGCGTACCGGCCGAGCACATCCTCGAGCTCGCGGGGCGGGAACGGCAGCCGGCCGGCCGCCCGGGCCTGCAGCGCCCGCGCCTCCTCCCAGACCGCCGGCGGTTGCTCCTCGCCGCCGAGCTGTTCTCGCGCCGCCGCGAGCTGGGCGGCGACACCGGTGTCCGAGCCCTCGAAAAGGAGCGCGAGCCGCGAGCCGCGCGAGGCGTCCCAGAGCAGGTCGACGGCACTCGGGACGAGCGTCGAGTGGTGGATCAGCCGCGCGAGCGATGCGGCACCGGCGGCATCGGCAGCGGGAATCACCAGCGTCCGCTCGGCGGCCGGCAGCGGGTGGAGCCGCAGGCTGACGCGGGCGATCAGGCCGAGCGTGCCCGCCGAGCCGCAGAAGAGCTTCGAGAGGTCGTAGCCGGCGACGTTCTTCACGACCTTGCCGCCCGAGCTCGCCACGGTACCGTCCGCGAGCACGACCGTGACTCCGAGCACGAGGTCGCGTGCCGCGCCGTAGCGGTGGCGGCGCGGCCCGGAGAGGTTCGCCGCCAGGCAGGCGCCGACGGTGGGGTCGCCCGGCGGGTCGAGCGCGAGCATCTGCCCGGCCTCGGCGAGCCGCGCGTTGAGGATGGAGAGGCGGATTCCGGCCTCGACGGTTGCCGTCAGGTCACCCGCCTCGTGCTCGAGGATGCGGTCCAGGCGCTGCGTCGAGACGACGACGTCGCCGCCCTGCCGCTCGATCGACACGCGCCTGCCGCGGCGCGAGGCCTCCTCGAGCACGGCCGCCGCCTCGGCGACCGTCGTCGGCGCGACGACGTTAAGCGCCACCGCCGAGCCGGTCCAGCGGGTGAAGGCCGTACGCGCCGGGCGGCACGTCGGCCGGGAAGATCTTGCCCGGGTTGCAGAGACCCCCGGGGTCGAACGCAGCCTTCAGGCGCAGCATCGTCTCGATGTCGGACTGCGAGAACATGAGCGGCAGCTTCGCCCGCTTGTCGAGCCCGATCCCGTGCTCGCCGGTGAGCGCGCCGCCCGCGTCGATGCAGGTGGCGAGGATCGCCTCGGCGAGCTCCTTCGCCCGCGCGGTCTCCTCCTCGTCGCGGCGGTCGTAGAGGACGAGCGGGTGGAGGTTCCCGTCCCCGGCGTGGAAGACGTTGCCGACGCGCAGCCCGTGCTCGCGCCCCAGCTCGCCGATGCGGTGCAGCACCTCTTGGAGCCTCGTCCGGGGCACGACGCCGTCCTGGACGTAGTAGTTCGGGCTGATCCGGCCCATCGCCGCGAACGCCGCCTTCCGTCCCTTCCAGGTGAGCGCACGCTCTGCCTCGCCGGCGGCGATCCGGATCTCACCGGCGCCGCGCTCGCGGCAGATCGCCTCGACGCGGCCGAGGTCGTCGTCCGCCTGCCCGGTCGGGCCGTCGAGCTCGACGATGAGCACGGCGCCGGCGTCCGGATAGCCGGCGTGCACGGCCGCCTCGACCGCCTCGAGCGTCAGCCGGTCCATGATCTCCATCGCCGCCGGCAGGATGCCGGCGGCGATCACGTCGGACACGG
The DNA here is from genome assembly GCA_037444965.1 of Actinomycetota bacterium. Lineage (GTDB taxonomy): Bacteria > Actinomycetota > Thermoleophilia > Gaiellales > Gaiellaceae > JBBILK01. The sequence goes on from JBBILK010000005.1 coordinate 8,609, forward strand.
CCGCGCCGGCCTGCTCGGTCGAGTCGAAGCCGGCGAGCAGCACCCGGACCGCCTCCGGGCTGCGCACGAGCCGAAGGGTGATCTTCGTGACGATGCCGAGCGTCCCCTCCGAGCCGATGAACGCGCCGAGCAGGTCGGGCCCGGGCGGGTCGAGGCCCTTGCCGCCGAGCGTGACGAGCTCGCCGTCGGGCAAGACGAGCTCGAGACCGGTCACGTGGTTGACGGTGAAGCCGTGCTTGAGGCAGTGGGCGCCGCCCGAGTTCTCGGCGACGTTGCCGCCGATCGTGCAGACCTGCTGGCTCGAGGGGTCGGGCGCGTAGTAGAAGCCGTGCGGCACGACCGCCTTCGAGACGTCGAGGTTCGTCACGCCGGGCTCGACGACGATGCGGCCGCTCTCGAGGTCGATCTCGAGGATCCGGTTCATCCGGGCGAGCGAGATGACGATCCCGCCCGGGCACGGCACCGCCCCACCCGAGAGGCCCGTGCCGGCGCCGCGCGCGACGAACGGCACCCCGTGCTCGTGGCAGAGGCGGACGGCGGCCTGCACCTGCTCGGCCGTCCGCGGCAGCAGCACGAGCTCGGGAACGACGCGGTAGCTCGTGAGCCCGTCGCACTCGTACGTCCGGAGATCCGCGGGCTCGGAGACGACGTTCTCCGCGCCGACTGCGTCCACGAGCGCCCGCACGAGCTCCGGTGCGAGGCTCACCGCGGCTCCCGCCAGGCTTCGGGGTTGAGCGCGTTGTCCGGGCGACGGCCGTCGAGCAGGACCGCCCGCAGCGCCTCCACGCACAGCATGCCCATCGCCTCCCTCGTCTCGCCGGTCGCGCTCCCCAGGTGAGGTGCGAGGACGACGTTGCTCAGGGCGAGGAGCCCCGGGTGCACGTCCGGCTCTCGCTCGTAGACGTCGAGGGCGGCGCCGGCGATCTCCCCCTCGCGGAGCGCGTCCACGAGCGCCGCCTCGTCCACGACCGGCCCGCGCGTCGTGTTCACGAGCACCGCGTCCCTGCGCATCGTCTTCAGCGCCGCTGCCCCGATCAGATGGTGCGTCTGGGGGGTGAGCGGGCAGTGCAGGCTGACCACGTCCACCGTCGAGAGCAGGTCGTCGAGCTCGAGCCGCTCGTAGGGAGCGTCGTCTCTGGGGGTGCGGCTCGAATAGACGACCCGCATCTCGAACGCCTCCGCCAGCCGCGCCACCTCGAGCCCGATCCGGCCGAGACCGACGATCCCGAGCGTTCGCCCGGCGAGCCCTTTGCCGAGCATGAAGGTCGGCGACCAGATCCAGGGTGTCCGCTTGCGCAGGAAGCGGTCTCCCTCCGTGATCCGCCGGAGCAGGTCGAGGATCAGCGCGATCGTGAGCTCCGCCGTCGCACGTGTGAGCACGCCGGGCGTGTTCGTGACGAGCACGCCCCGCCTGGTCGCGGCGTCGAGGTCGACGTTGTCGAAGCCGACCGCGTGGTTCGCGACCACCCGGAGCTGTGCGCCCGCCGCGTCGAGCAGCTCGCCGTCGACGGCGTCGTTCGCCATCACGAGCAGCCCGTCCCGGCCCTGTGAGCGCTGGAGCACCTCGTCGCGGCTGGGAGGCCACTCCGAGTCGTGCACGGCGAGCTCGAACGACCGGTCCAGCTCGGCGACGACGGACGCCATCAGGCGGCGGCTGACGTAGACGCTCGGCACGAGTGTCCCTATCTTGGTATAACTTCCTGAAATGAAGTCGCAACAGAAACTGAAGTTACGGACTGCCGACCCCTACCGCGACCTGTCCGTGATCGACTCGCGGGCGCCGCGTTTCAACCAGGTCGTGATCGGAAGCCTCGCCCTCGTCGCGTTTCTCACCGGCTGGTGGCCGCTGCTCGCGATCCTTGCCGGGCAGCTCGTCGTCGGCCTCACGCTCGGGCGACGGTTCTGCCTTCCCTGCCTTGCGTACTTCGAGCTCCTGCAACCTCGGCTCGGCGAGGGACCGATCGAGGACTCCCGGCCGCCGCGATTCGCGAACGTCGTCGGCGCGGTCGTCCTCGGCGCGGCCGCGGTGGCGCACGCCGCCGGCCTGACCGTGCTCGGCTGGTCGCTGGGGCTTCTCGTCGCCGCTCTCGCCCTCTTCGCTGCCGCGAGCGGCATCTGCATCGGTTGCGAGCTGTACCGGCTCGGCGCGCACCTGCGGGGGATCCGCAGCCACCTGCTCGACCGGGTCGACCTCGACGAGCTCGGAGCGCAGAGGGTGGACGGGCTCGTCGTCCAGTTCACCCACCCGCTCTGCACCGACTGCCGCGAGCTCGAGCGGCGCCTCGCCGCCGAAGGCAGGCAGGTCGTCACGGTCGACGTCTCAAGAAGGCCCGAGCTGGCCCGCAAGTACGGCATCTCGATCGTCCCGACCGCCGTCGCGGTCGCTCCCGACGGCACCGTCAGCCTCCGGCTGGCAGGATAGGAGCCGTGTCCCGGGCGGGTGGCCTGAAGCGCCGGTTCCTCCTCGCGTTCTCGAGCCTCAACCGCGTGTTCTACGAGATCTCGGGCGGCACGCTCGGCGGCAAGCTGCGCGGCGCCCCGGTCCTGCTGCTGACGACGGCGGGCCGGACGACCGGGAAGCCGCGGACGACGCCGCTGCTCTTCCTCGCGGACACGAACGACTACATCCTCGTCGCCTCGAGCGGCGGCGCGCCGGCGGATCCCGGCTGGTTCCGGAACCTGAGGGCGAATCCCGCCGTCGAGGTGCAGGTGAAGCGCGAGCGGAAGCCGATGCGCGCCCGCGTGGCCACGGCCGCCGAGCGAGAGCGGCTCTGGCCGCGGGTCGTCGCCATGTATCCCCCCTACGAGCAGTACCAGTCGCGGACCGCCCGGGAGATTCCGCTCGTGATCCTCGAGCCGAGGGGCTCCTCAGCGGGGCGGTGACTCCGGCGGGATCACCTTCAGCCCCGTCGCGACCACGCGGCGACCGCCGGCCTCGTAGACGACGTCGATCGAGTCGTTCTTGCGGTAGGTCCCTGCGACCCCGAGGAACATGCTCGCCCAGCGCAGCGTCCCGAGCTTGCCCTCCTGAACGAGCGGCTTCGCGAAGGCGAGCCGGCTCCCCTCGACCTCGTAGTCGACCCCTTCGTGCTGCAGAACGCCGTTGACGTACACCTCGAACGGCCTGCGCGCACCGGCCGGAAGCGGAACGAGCCACACCTCTCGCACGCCGGGATGGTAGTCGGCACCGATCGAGACGAGCGGCTCGAAGTGGCTCGACCGGCGAGCTTCGCCTTAGAATCGCCCCGGTGCGTCGTAGGCTTCCCGTCCTCGGCTTCGCGGCCCTGCTCGCGCTCGCGCTGGCAGCGAGCGCCCTCGCCGGTAACGGCGGCATCGCGCCGCCCGACTCGGCGACGGACAGCGGCAGCGAGATCAACGAGCTCTACTGGATCGTGATGGGCGTCCTCGTCGCGATCTTCCTGATCGTCGAGGGAGCGCTCGCGTGGTTCATCCTCCGCTACCGGCGGCGCAGGGGAACGCCCTACGAGGCCGAGGGACCGCAGATCCACGGCAACACGAGGCTCGAGCTGATCTGGACGGGGATTCCGCTGCTCATCCTCGTCGTCCTGATGGTCGTCACCATCGTCAAGGTGCCGAGCGTGGAGGCGCGGCCCTCGGCGGACGAGAACGCGCTGCGCGTGCACGTGGGCGGGCACCAGTTCTACTGGGAGTACACGTACGAGAACGGCGTGGTCGCCGTCGACACGCTCCGCCTTCCCGTCGACCGGCCCGTCGTGCTCACGCTCGACGCCTACGACGTGATCCACAGCTGGTGGGTGCCGGAGCTGACCGGCAAGCGCGACACGATCCCGGGGCGCACGAACACGCTCTCCTTCACCCCGCACACGACGGGCGTCTTCCAGGGTCAGTGCGCGGAGCTCTGCGGCGTCCAGCACGCCGTCATGCGCACGACCGTCGAGGTCGTGTCGGCGGAGGAGTTCGACGCCTGGCTCGCGCAGCAGGCTGGGGTGAGCATCTCGCTCGGCGAGCAGACGTGGCAGGGCGTCTGCGCGAAGTGCCACGCCCTCGACGGCACGGGGGATTACGGACCGGCGATCGCGGGGAACTCGATCCTCGCCGACGAGGCGCAGCTGAAGCAGCTGCTCGCCGGGGGCAAGGACGACCCGGGCGTGAGCGGCTACATGCCGGCGGTCGCGACCGGCTGGCCGGAGGACGACCGTCAGCTGAAGGCGCTCATGGAGTACATCGCGTCGAACCCGGGGCTCGCTCCGGCCGGAGCGCAAGGAGGATGAGGTGGCGGTAAGGGTCCACGAAGCCGCGCTGCCCACCTGGAAGGACGGGACCGTGATGCGGTGGTTGACCTCGGTCGACCACAAGCGGATCGGGCTCATGTACATCTGGAGCGCGTTCACGTTCTTCGTCGCGGCGGGGATCATGGCGCTCCTCGTCCGGCTCCAGCTCGCCCAGGAGAACCAGGAGATCGCGACGCAGGGCTCGTTCAACGCCCTCACGACGATGCACGGGACGGCGATGGTGTTCCTGTTCGCGATGCCGATCCTCGCCGGCATCGCGAACTACCTGATCCCGCTCATGATCGGGGCGAGGGACATGGCGTTCCCGCGGCTGAACGCGCTGTCGCTCTGGATCTACGTCGCCGGAGCGCTGATCCTGCTCGGCAGCTTCGGCGCGAGCGGCGGCGCGGCGCAGGCCGGCTGGACGGCGTACACGCCCCTCTCCGGGCCGGACTACAGCCCGGAGGTCGGGCAGGACCTCTGGATCCTCGGCCTCCACCTCGTCGGCGTCTCCTCGCTGCTCGGCTCGATCAACTTCCTCGTCACGATCGTCAACATGCGGGCGCCCGGGATGACGTGGACGAGAATCCCGCTCTTCGTCTGGTCGATGGTCGCGCAGTCGATCCTGATCGTCCTCACGGTGCCCGTGATCGCGGCCGCGCTCCTCCTGCTGATCCTCGACCGCCAGGCCGGCACGAGCTTCCTCCTTCCCGACGACGGCGGTAGCGCCGTCCTCTACCAGCACCTGTTCTGGTTCTTCGGGCATCCCGAGGTCTACATCCTGATCCTCCCCGCGTTCGGGGTGATCTCGGAGGTCGTGCCGGTGTTCGCCCGCAAACCGATCTTCGGCTACAAGGCGGTCGCGTTCTCGAGCCTCGGCATCGCCTTCATCTCGATGATCGTCTGGGCGCACCACATGTTCACGGTCGGCCTCGGCGACACGCTGAACAGCTACTTCCTCGTCGCCACCTACCTCGTCGCGATCCCGACCGGGGTCAAGATCCTCAACTGGATCGCCACGCTCTGGCGGGGCAACCTCACCTTCCGGACGCCGATGCTGTTCGCGGTCGGCATGATCGCGCTCTTCATCATCGGCGGTCTCTCCGGCGTCGTGGTCGCCAACTTCCCCGTCGACTACCAGGTGCACGACAGCTACTACGTCGTCGCGCACTTCCACTACACGCTCTTCGGCGGAATGGTGTTCGGGATCTTCGCCGGCCTCTACTACTGGTTCCCGAAGATGACGGGCCGGATGTTCGACGAGCGCCTGGGCCGGCTCCACTTCTGGCTGCTCTTCGTCGGCTTCAACCTCGCGTTCATCCCCCAGCACATGCTCGGGCTGATGGGGATGCCGCGGCGCATCTACACCTACGACCGCGGCGGCGTCTTCGAGATCTACAACCTCGTCTCGACGATCGGCGCCTTCCTGATGGCCGTCGCGGTGCTGCTCTTCATCGTCAACGTGGTCCGAAGCTGGCGCACAGGCCCGCGCGTCGGCAACGACCCGTGGCTCGCAGACACGCTCGAGTGGTACGCGGCCTCGCCGCCGATCGAGCACAATTTCGAGCAGGTGCCGTACGTGTCGAGTCACCGGCCGCTTCGCGACCTGCGGCTGCGGATCAGGGCGCAGCGCAATGCCTGACGCCCGTCCCGCGCCGGGTCCCTGGCTGCGCCTGAGCGCGCTCGCAGCCGCGGCCGCGACCGCCGTGGTCGTCGCCACCGGCGAGTGGGCCCGCTCCCATGAGGCGGCGGTACTCGGCGCGCTCGCCCTCTCGCTCGGCGTCGCCGCGGCCGCGTGGCTCGGCCACCGCGATCGCCCTGCGCTCGTGTGGACGGCGACCGCGGCCCTCACGGTCTTCGCGCTCCAGATCGGGATCGGCGGTCTCGCCGTGCTCACGGACGGGGCGGCGTACGCCAGCGGCCTCCACGTCGGCTTCGGTGCGCTCTCGCTCTCGCTCGCCTGCGTCACGGCGGCGCTCACGGTGCGCGGTGAGGTGCATCGCCCGCGACCGCTCCCGTGGCGCGACTACCTCACGCTCACGAAGCCGCGCATCATGGTGCTGCTGCTCTTGACCGCCGCCGGGGGCACCTTCGTCGGTGCCCGGGGAGTGCCGTCCCTCGGCCTGCTGGCCGCGGTCCTCGGCGGTCTCGCGCTCGCCTGCGGCGGCGCCTCGGCGCTCAACCACGTCCTCGACCGGGACATCGACCAGTTCATGCGGCGCACCGACAAGCGCCCCGTCGCTACCGGTCGTGTCGCGCCCGAGCGAGCGCTCGAGTTCGGCCTCGCGCTCTCCGCGTTCTCGTTCGTCGTGCTCGCGAGCTTCGCGGGCACGCTGGCCGCGCTCCTGGCGGTGTTCGGGAACCTCTTCTACGTCCTCGTCTACACCCGCTGGCTGAAGCGGTCGACTCCGCAGAACATCGTCATCGGCGGTGCCGCGGGCGCGATCCCCGCCGTCGTCGGCTGGGCGGCCGCGACCGGGAACCTCGCCCTCCCGGCCCTCTTCCTCTTCCTGATCGTCTTCTACTGGACGCCGCCCCACTTCTGGGCGCTCGCGATGCTGATTCGCCGCGAGTACGAGGCGGCCCGAGTGCCGATGCTCCCCGTCGTTCGCGGCGACCGGCGGACGGCCGTCTCGATCCTGCGCTACTCGCTGCTCCTCGTCGGCATCACGCTGCTGCCGTTCTTCTTCGACGAGCTCGGCTGGATCTACCTCGCCTCGGCCGCCGCGCTCGGCGCCGTCTTTCTCGGCCTCTCGCTCGCGCTCCTGCGCGACACGACGCCCGCCCGGGCGAAGAGCCTGTTCTCGTTCTCGCTCACCTACCTCGCGCTCCTCTTCGTCGCCATGGCCGTCGACCCGATCGTGCTCGCCTGACCCGTGGATCCCGACGTCGTCCGCAGGAACATCCGCCTCGGGCTCGCGCTCTTCGTGCTCGCCGTCGTGATCGCCGCAGGCACGATCGTGACGGCGTACATCTACAACGCAGCCAACTAGGACAGGCCCGGCCCCTACGCGGAGACGAGGTCGCCGCTCGCGGCGCGGATGCCGTCGAGGAGCTCGGCGAACGAGTCGGCGAACTTCTGGACCCCTTCGCGCTCGAGCACGTCCGTCACGTCGCGGTAGTCGATCCCGGCGTCGGCGACACGCTCGAACACCCGCCGCGCGTCGTCGAGATCCTGCTCGAGCGTCGGCGCCACGCGGCCGTGATCCTGGAACGCCCGGATGGTCTCCTCCGGCATCGTGTTCACGGTGTCCGCGCCGATCAGCTCCTCGACGTAGAGAACATCCGAGTAGGCCGGGTTCTTCGTCGACGTTGACGCCCACAGGCACCGCTGCGGCCGGGCGCCTCTCGCTGCGAGCTCCCGCCACCGCTCGCCGGAGAAGACCTCCCGGTAGCGCTGGTAGGCGAGCTTCGCGTTCGCCACCGCGAGCCTGCCCTTCAGCTCGCCGGGGCCCCCGTTCTCGTCGAGCCGGCGATCCGTCTCGGTGTCGACGCGCGAGACGAAGAAGCTCGCCACGGAGGCGACGCTCCCGAGCTCGCCGCCGGCAGCCGCGAGGCGCTCGAGGCCTCGGACGTACGCCTCGGCGACCTCGGCGTACCGCTCGAGCGAGAAGATCAGCGTGACGTTGATCGACTTGCCCTTCGCGATCATGTCCTCGACCGCGGGGAGTCCCGGCTTCGTCGCCGGGATCTTGACGAGCAGGTTCGGCCGGTCGACCAGCGCGTGCAGGCGCGTGGCTTCGGCCGTCGTCGCCTCGGTGTCGTACGCGAACGTCGGGTCGACCTCGAGCGAGACGTAGCCGTCGCGGCCGTCGCTCTCCCGCCACACCGTCGCGAGCAGGTCGCACGCGTCCGCGACGTCCCGGGAGGCGAGACGGATGAAGAGCTCCTTCGCGTCCCGCGTCTCGACGAGGGCCGCCCGGAGCTGCTCCTCGTACACGTCCCCGGACGAGATCGCCTTCTGGAAGATCGTCGGGTTCGAGGTGACCCCGACGACGGCGTCCTCGCGCATCATCCGCGCGAGCTCGCCGCCGTGCACGAGCTCGCGGGAGAGGTAGTCGCACCAGACGCTCTGGCCGAGCCGTGCCAGCCGGTGAAGCGGGGAGTTCGCCATCGCCGTCCTTTCGTCCTAGGGTACGCGCTCCCCGCGGGCGAGCAGAGCCTGCCCGCGGGCTGCGACGGCCTGCGAGGTGAAGCCGAGCTGCTCGAGCACGGTTCCGCCGGGGGCGGAGGCGCCGAAGCGCTCGACCGAGAGCACGTCGCCGCGGTCGCCGACCCAGCGATGCCAGCCGAGCGAGACGCCCGCCTCGACGGCAAGCCGGGCGTCGACCTCGGGCGGCAGCACCTCGTCCCGGTACTCGGCCGGTTGAGCGTCGAACAGCTCCCAGCAGGGGAACGAGACGACGCGGACGGCCACCCCCTCGTCCGCGAGACGCCGGCCGGCCTCGAGCGTCAGCGCGACCTCCGAGCCGGTGGCCAGCAGCAGGAGGTCGGGAAGGCCGCTGCCGCTCTCGAAGAGCACGTACGCACCCCGCTCGAGCCCGCTCGCGTCCGCCACCTCCGCAGGGTCGAGCACCGGCACGTCCTGGCGGGTGAGGACGAGCGCGACCGGGCCGTCTGCTCGCTCGAGCGCGACCTTCCAGGCCACCGAGGTCTCGTTCGCGTCGGCCGGGCGGATCACCCAGAGGTTGGGAACGGCCCGCAGCGCGGCCAGGTGCTCGACCGGCTGGTGCGTCGGCCCGTCCTCGCCGAGCCCGATCGAGTCGTGCGTCCAGATCCAGATCACGGGAAGCCCCATCAGCGCCGACAGCCGCACGGACGGGCGCATGTAGTCGCTGAAGACGAGGAACGTCGAGCCGAACGGCTTCACGATGCCGCCGTGGAGCGCGAGCCCGTTGACGATGCCGCCCATCGCGTGCTCCCGGACGCCGAACGGGATCGTGCGCCCGGCGAAGCGCCGCGCGAAGGTTCCCCCGCCCTCGAAGACGGCCTTCGTCGACTCCGCGAGATCGGCCGAGCCGCCGATCATCGTCGGCGCGTAGCGCTGGAAGGAGGCCATCACGGCCGCACCCGCCGAGCGGGTGGCGAGCCGGGGCTTCGACGCCGGGTCGAAGCGAGGCAGTGCGGCGGCGTAGCCGTCCTCGAGCCTGCCGCTCCAGGCGCGGTCCCAGTCCTCGGCGAGCCCGGGGAAGGCCGCTCGCCACTCCGCGAAGCGCAGGCGCCAGTCCTGCTCGAGGCCGGCACCTTTCGCCCGCAGGTCCATGTGCTCGTAGACGCCGTCCGGAACGGCGAACGTCGCGTCCGGGTCGAAGCCGAGCACCTCCTTCGTCGCACGTACCTCGGCCTCGCCGAGCGGCGCACCGTGCGCCTTCGCCGTGTCCTGCGCGTGCGGCGCCGGATAGGCGATGTGGCTGCGCACGGCGATCAGCGACGGCCGCTCGGATTCGGCCTCCGCTAGCTCGAGCGCGGTTTCGAGCGCGTCGACGTCGTTCGCATCGCCGACGTGCTGCACGTGCCAGCCCTGCGCCTCGAATCGCAGTCCCTTGTGCTCGTGGTCGAACGAGAGCGCCGTCGTGCCGTCGATCGTGATCCGGTTGTCGTCGTAGAGGACGATCAGCTTGCCGAGCCCGAACGCACCGGCGAGCGAGGCAGCTTCCTGCCCCACGCCCTCCATCACGTCGCCGTCGGAAGCGATCACGTAGATCCGGTGGTCGACGATCTCGCAGCCGGGACGGTTGTAGCGCTGGGCGAGGAACCGCTCGGCCATCGCCATCCCGACCGCGTTCGCGAGACCCTGACCGAGCGGGCCGGTCGTCGTCTCGACGCCGGGCGTGTGGTGCACTTCCGGGTGTCCGGGCGTCAGCGAGCCCCACTGGCGAAAGCGCTCGAGCTCGGCGAGCGGCAGGTCGTACCCGGTCAGGTGGAGCGCTGCGTACTGGAGGACGCAGGCGTGGCCGGCGGAGAGGACGAAGCGGTCTCGGCCCGGCCACGCCGGGTTCGCCGGGTTCGCCCTGAGCCGGTGACGGAAGAGCACGTACGCGACCGGCGCGAGCGCCATCGCCGTGCCGGGGTGGCCGGCGTTCGCCTTCTGGGTCGCGTCCATGGCGAGCACGCGGATCGTGTCGATCGAGAGCTGCCGAAGGTCCCGGGTCACCGCGCCGTGAACCATACCGGCCGGGGCGGGCGCCGAATCCACGCCCGCTACTCGACCGGGGCGAAGGGCTCGGGGACCGGGAGGGGAGCGTCCTCCGCCTGCCGCTCGCCGGGCCGCGCGCTCTTCCCGCCAAGGGCAACCACCGCCCGGGCGGTCACGACGTGGTAGAAGATGAGGAGCTGGACAACCGCAAGCGAGTCCGAGCGCTGAAGCTGGGTGCCGATCGTGAACTCGCCCAGGCGCTGCTCGCGCAGATGGCTCGCGAAGTGCATCCGCTCCCAGATGACCTCCTCGATCTCGTGCGCGCGCTCGGGATCGATCGTTCCCGGCACGCGGAGCTCCACCTCTTCGGGTCGCTCGATCAGCCGGAGCCCGTCGTCCGGGTCGGCGGAGACCACCTCCGAGAGGTCCGGGTGGGGGAGGGTCTCGCGGAGGTGGAGCACGGCGTCGAGGTGCTCCTGGTCTTCCCGCTCGCCCGGCTGAAAGGAGACGACCATGTCGGCGTGGCGGCGCTGCGGCCGGCGGAGACCACCTCCGAGAGGTCCGGGCGGCGCTGCGGCCGGATGAACGCGGTGGAGTCCGGCTCACGGCGGTCGAGCTCGGCGAGCACCTGATCGGTCGTGTAGCCGCGCCGCGAGCAGTCGCGCACCACCTTCCAGCGCCGGCGCAGCTCCTCTGGCGGGTCGAGATACACCCGCACGTCGAACATCGCGCACAGCTCCGGCGAGTGGAACGCGAGCAGCCCCTCGGTGACGACGAAACGGGCGGGCCGGAGATAGACCGGAGGGCCGAAGGTGCCGTCCGTGTGCCGGTAGACGGGCATCAGGATCGCGTCGTTCCGGCGCAGGTGACCG
>JBBILK010000006.1:0-11838 GCA_037444965.1 Actinomycetota bacterium
TCGTCTGGATCGGCCTCGGCCTGGGCCATCTCGTCCTCATCCGGGACATCCCCGACCACGGACGCGACGCGCTCTTCGCGCTCCTGCTCGCAGTCTTCGCCACGGACACCTGCGCCTACCTCGTCGGCCGGCTGGTCGGGCGGCGGAAGATGGCGCCCGCGCTCTCGCCCGGGAAGTCGTGGGAAGGCTTCGTTGGCGGCGCAGTCGGCGGGATCTTCGTCACCTGGGTCTGGCTCTACTCCGTCGAGGGGTTCATCGAGCAGTGGCAGTCGGTCGCCCTCGGCGCGGCGATCGTGGTCGCCTCCACGGTCGGCGACCTGATGGAGTCGCTCTTCAAGCGGAACGTGGGCATCAAGGACACGGGCACGCTCCTCGCCGGCCACGGCGGCGTGTTCGACCGCGTCGACTCGCTGCTCGTAGCCGCGCCGGCCGCCTACTACGTGCTCGCCGGGTTCGACGCGGCGCCGCTCTGATCCGGGAGAGCCGCGAGACGCTCGCACAGCCGGCGGACGTCCGCCCGCCGGCCCGTGAAGAGCTCGCAGCGGAAGCGCACGTCGTAGCCGGCCCGCCGGACGAGCTCGGCCGCGAAGGCGTCGCACGTGACGAGGCGGCAGCGCGGGAGCGCGAGGGCGAGAGCGCGGAGATCGACGAGGTCGCTCGCGCGACCTCGTCGCTCCGGGAAAGCCACCTCGAGCAGGTGCAGCAGGTGCCGCTCGATGCCGCGCTCGCGCCCGCCCGGGCGATCCGGGAGACGGAGCCCGCCCGACAGGTCGCGCAGCAGCTCGAGGAGCGAGAGGTCGGGTCTCGGCGCCGATTCCCTGCGATGCGGCTCCGACTCGGGGACGGCGACCGCGCCGCGGGCGACGGCCGCCCGCAGCACCGGCTCGAGCTCGCGGAAGGCGGGCTTCCGCTTGACGATCCCGCTCAGGTAGTTCTGGTCGAGGTAGAGAAGCACGGGGAAACGCATGGTTTCCCCGTGAGCCCCTTCCTTCCCCGGGGAACCGCGGAGCACGACCTCCTTGTATCACGGGGCCCGAAGGGGCGGCATCTACACTGGCCTCGTGTCCACGAAGCGAGTTGCGCTCCTCGGTGCCACGGGCTCGATCGGTCGCCAGGCGCTCGAGATCATCGACGCCCATCCGGGGCTCGAGCTCTGCGCCGTCGCGGCCGGAAGCCGGGGGGAGGAGGCCCGGGCGATCGCGGCAGCGCGCGGGGTCAGGCACGTCTCCGTCGCGGGCGACCCGCCGCTCGACGCGCTCGTCCGCGCGTGCGAGCCCGACGTCGTCCTGAACGCCGTCGTCGGGTTCGCCGGCCTGCCTGCCACGCTGGCCGCGCTCGACGCCGGAATCGATCTCGCGCTCGCGAACAAGGAGAGCCTCGTCGCGGCCGGCGACCTCGCGCTCCGAGCGCAGAGCCGGGGAGGAGGCCGGATCCTGCCGGTCGACAGCGAGCACTCGGCCGTCTTCCAGTGCCTCGAGGGGAGAGCCGCCGACACGGTGAACACGCTCGTCCTGACCGCTTCCGGTGGGCCGTTCCGCGGGCGGACGCGCGACGAGCTCGCCGGGGTGACACCGGCCGAGGCGCTCGCCCATCCGACCTGGAGCATGGGCCCGAAGATCACGATCGACTCCGCGACGCTGATGAACAAGGGCCTCGAGCTGATCGAGGCGCACTTCCTCTTCGGGATCCCGTACGAGCGCATCGAGGTGGCCGTTCACCCGACCTCCGTCGTCCACGCGCTCGTCCGGTTTCGCGACGGCGCGGCGCTCGCGCACCTCGGGTACCCGGACATGCGCGTTCCGATCTCCTACGCGCTCACGTATCCCGACCGCGCGGCCACGCCCGTGCCACCGCTCGACCTCGCCTCCGGGCTGACGCTCGAGTTCCGGGCGCCGGACGAGGAGGCGTTTCCCTGTCTCGCGCTCGCACGCGCCGCCGGGGAGGCGGGAGGAACCGCGCCCTGCGTCCTGAACGCTGCCAACGAGGTGGCGGTGCAGGCGTTCCTCGACGGCGCCCTTCCCTTCCTCGGCATTCCCGAGGTCGTCGAGCGGACGCTGGCCGCCTGCGAGGCTCCGCCTGCGCGGGACCTCGACGACCTGGTCCGGGTCGACGCGGGGGCGCGACGGACGGCGCGCGAGCTCACGACGGAGCTCGTCTCCCGGGCGTGAACGTCGTCGTCGCGATCGCTGGGCTCGCGTTCCTCGTCCTGATCCACGAGGCGGGCCACTTCGTGACCGCGCTCGCGGTCAGGATGCGGCCGCGGAAGTTCTACCTCTTCTTCCCGCCTCCGCTCGTGCGAACCGTGCGCGGCGGGATCGAGTACGGGATCGGCTCGATTCCGCTCGGAGGCTACGTGAAGATCCCCGGCATGCACCGCCCGGCGGCCGGCGACCTCGACGCGCACTTCGCCCGGGCGATCGACGAGGCTCCCTGGCTCGCGCGCGAGGTCGGACCTGTCCGTCAGGCGCTCGAGCAGGGCGACCTCGGCACCGCCCGGGCAGCGCTGCCGGCGCTCGGCGAGGCGCTTCAGCGGGCCGAGCTGTCGGAGTCCGCCCGCAAGGCGGCCGGCAAGGGCCTGACGGACATCGACGATGCGTTGTCGCCGGACGCCTACTGGCGTGCCCCCGCCTGGAAGCGGATCACGGTCATCTTCGCGGGCCCGGCCGCGAACCTCGTCTTCGCGGTCGCGATGCTCGCGGTCGTCTACTCCCTCGGCGTGCCCGCAGGGGCAACCCGGCAGGTCGATCTCGTGACGGCGGGGAGCCCCGCGGCCTCGATCGGGCTCACGGAGGGCGACGTGATCGTCGCCGTCGACGGCCAGCCCACCGAGCGGTTCGAGGAGATCTCCGACCGGATCCGGGGGAGCGGCGGTCGGCCGATCACGGTCACCGTGGAGCGGGACGGCGAGGAGCTCGTGCTCGGTCCCGTCAGGCCCGAGCTGATCGAGGGACGCTACCGGATCGGGTTCGTCCCGAAGCCCTACTACGAGAGCTACGGCCCCGGCGCCGCGATCGTGAAGGCGTTCCAGCAGACGGGCGAGGTGACGGTCGCGATCGGCAAGTCGCTCGGCGGCATCGTCACCGGCGAGACCCGCGACGACGTCTCGAGCGCGGTCGGAATCGTCGAGCAGTCCTCCCAGATCGTCGAGGAGGGCTTCCGCTACTACCTCGGCGTGCTCGCGCTGATCAGCCTCTCGCTCGCGCTTCTCAACCTGCTGCCGCTACTGCCCCTCGACGGCGGCCACATCGCCTTCTCGATCGCCGAGAAGATCCGGGGGCGGGCGATTCCGCGCGAGGCCTACGAGCGAGCCTCGTTCGTCGGCATCGCCCTCGTCCTCGTCCTGTTCATGATCGGCCTCTCGAACGACATCAACCGCCTGCGCGGCGGGTAGGGTCGGCGGCGAGCGCCAGCTCGACGGCCTCGTCGAGCGTAAGGCGCCGCCCCTTCTCTCGAGCGTGCGCGAGCTCGTCGTCGGCAGCGGCCAGGACGGCGCCGGCGTAGTCGCTCCGTTCGCTCTCCCACTGCCCGACGGGACCCTGCGCCTCTTCCGTCTCGACAGCTCCCCAGAGCAGGCCAGCGCGCTCCAGCCGGCCGGTCTCGGCGGCGGCACGGGCCAGCACCGCCAGCGCGAACAGCCTGAGCTGACGCTCGCCGATCCTGTGCGCCTCTGCGAGCCCCTCGCACGCCCACACCTCGGCGTCGCCCCAGCGCCGCAGCAGGCAGGCCCGCTCGCCGAGGCCGACGTACGTCCCCGCCTTCCACCAGCTGTTTCCCGCCTCGCCCGCGAGCTTCGCTCCCCGCTCCATGAGCTCGAGCCCACGGTCGTGGTCGCCTTCGGCGAGGTCGATCTCGCCCAGCGTCGTGATCGCAGGGGCCTCGGTCGCTCTCGATCCCGAGCGGCGGCTCAGGTCCTGGCTCTCCTCGGCGAGCGAGCGTGCGAGGCCGAGCTCCCCCCGTACGATCGCATGGTGGGCGAGCCGGTGGAGGAGCATGGCGGCACCATGCTCGTCGCCGAGACTGCGGAACTCCCCGAGGCTCTCCTCGAAGAGACGCGCCCCCTCGTCGAAGCGCCCGACGAGGAAGGTCATGTCTCCGAGCTCGCGCAGGGCGTGAGCCCGCAGCTCCGCCGAGATCTCGCCGGCGCTCTCGAGCAGCGCCTCGAACCAGCGCATCGCCTCGAACGGGTTGGCCGCCACCCAGTAGCGGGCGAGCGCCACCGCCAGCCGAAGCCCGAGCTCGCTCCGGGCGCTTTCGAGGGTCCACTGCAGCGCGGCGCGGACGTTGTCGACCTCCGGTGCGACCAGCTCGAACCGCTGGAATCCGTCCGCCTCTTCGGCGAGGTTCGCGGACTCCGCGAGCTCCAGCAGGAACTCCGCGTGGCGGAGCCGAACACCCTCGCTCTCGCCCGCCTCTTCGAGGCGATCGAGCGCGTACTCGCGGATCGTCTCGAGCATGGAGAGGCGACCGTCCTCGCGTCGCACGAGGCTCTTCCCGGCGAGCGACTCCAGGACGTCGAGGCTTGCACTCGCCACCCGTTCGCCCGACTCGAGCGTCCAGCCGCCCGCGAAGACCGCAAGGCGGCGAAACACTGTCTGCTCCCCCGGCTCCAGCAGGTCGTGGCTCCACTCGATGGTCGCCCTGAGCGTGCGCTGCCGGTCGGGCGCGTCGCGGTGCCCGCCGGTCAGGAGCGGCAGACGGCGCTCCAAGCGAAGGAGGAGCTCCTCGGGGCGGAGCAGCGTCAAGCGCGCCGCGGCGAGCTCGAGCGCGAGCGGAAGGTAGTCGAGGCGCCGGCAGATCTCCCGCGCGACCTCGCCAGGCGCACTGTCGGGACGCACTGCCCTGGCACGTGAGAGGAAGAAACCGACCGCCTCCTGCTCGACGAACGGCGGCACGGCATACTCGCGCTCGGCCGCGAGGCGCAGCCGTTCGCGGCTCGTGGTGAGGACCTTCAAGTCCCTGGAGGCCGCGAGCAGATCCGCGAGCCGAGGTCCCCCCTCGATCAGCTGCTCGAGGTTGTCGAGCACGAGCAGCAGCCGCTTGCCGGCCAGATGCTCTCGCAGCTCGCCCTTTGCGCCGAGCGCCGCCGCGATCGTCGGCTCGACGAGAGAGGCGTCGCGCAGGGCCTGGAGTGGCACCCACCAGACACCGTGCGGGTACTCGCCGACGACATCGGCGGCAGCCTGGACCGCGAGGCGCGTCTTTCCGGAGCCGCCTGGACCCGTCAGCGTCAGCAGCCGGACGTCGTCCCGACGGAGCAGCCCCAAGACCTCCCCGAGCTCCCGCTCCCTGCCGAGGAAGGGTGTCGGCTGCAGCGGCAGGTTCGACTGGTCGAGGCTCGAGAGGGGCGGGAAGTCGCCCTCGCCCGCCTGCCAGAGCGGCTGGGGCGGGCCGAGATCCTTGAGCCGGTGTGCTCCGAGAGGACGCAGCTCGGCGCCGACGAGCGCGCGCGCCGCCTCGGAGACGAGCACCTGGCCGCCGTGGCCGGCGGCGGCGATTCGCGCGGCCGTGTGCACGTCGGCGCCCACGTAGCCCTCCTCCGTGACGAGCGGCGTGCCGGTGTGCAGGCCCATGCGTACGCGAAGCGGCCCCTCGGCGAGCGCCGCCTGCCCTTCGAGCGCCGCGTGGAGCGCCTCCTCGGCGTTCGTGAAGGCGACGAAGAAGGCGTCGCCCTGCGTGTCGACCTCGACGCCCCCGTGGCGAGCGAACGCTGCGCGCAGGGCGCGGCGGTGCTCGGCGAGCGCCTTCGCGTAGCGCTCCGACCCCAGCTCGCGAAGCAGCCGGGTCGAGCCCTCGACGTCCGTGAAGAGGAACGTCACCGTTCCGCCCGGAAGGCCGCGCATGCCAGAAGTGAAGCAGGTCGTTGCCCGCACGCCCACCGGCTAGACTCCTCCGACATGGCGAGCCAGCACCAGATCTCGGTCGGCGGGGTGCCGATCGGCGGCGGCGCGCCCGTCGCCGTGCAGTCGATGACGCTCACGTACACGCACGACGTCGAGGCGACGATGGAGCAGATCGGCCGGCTCGCGTCGGCGGGCTGCGAGATCGTCCGTGTCGCGGTGCCGAAGACGGAGGACGCCGAGGCGCTCCGAAAGCTCGTCTACCTGAGCCCGGTCCCGATCGTCGCCGACATCCACTTCAACGCCTCGCTGGCGCTGAAGGCGATCGAGGCCGGCGTCGCGAAGGTGCGCATCAACCCGGGCAACATCGGCGGCTCCGACAAGGTGGCGGAGGTGGTGACCGCCGCGAAGGCGAAGGGGACCCCGATGCGGATCGGCGCGAACTCCGGATCGCTCCCGAAGCACCTGATCCCGCTCGCGCAGGAGGACACCGCCGCCGCGCTCGTCGAGGAGGCTCTCGAGCAGGTGCGGCTGCTCGAGTCGCTCGACTACCGGGACTTCGCGATCTCCGTCAAGTCGAGCTCGGTGCCGACGATGATCCGCGCCTACCGGATGCTCGCGGCGAAGGTGCCCTACCCGCTCCACCTCGGGGTGACCGAGGCGGGGCCGCCGCCGGGCGGCGTGATCAAGAGCTCGGTGGGCATCGGGGCCCTCCTCATGGACGGGATCGGCGACACGATCCGCGTCTCGCTGACCGCCGACCCCGTGAAGGAGGTCGAGACCGCGTACGACATCTTGAAGTCGCTCGGCCTCAGGGAGCGCGGGCCGGTGATGATCGCCTGCCCCTCGTGCGGCCGAGACAACGTCGGCGTCGAGCAGCTCGCGGAGGCGGTCGCCGAGCGCCTCAAGGCGTATCCCGAGGCGTTCGAGGTGGCGGTCATGGGCTGCGCCGTCAACGGGCCGGGCGAGGCCGGCGACGCGGACTTCGGGATCGCCGGCGGGCGCGACGTCGGCTTCGTCTACGCGCACGGCCGCGTGCTGAAGAAGGTCTCCTCGGACCTCCTGATCGACGAGCTCTTCCACGAGATCGACAGGTGGCTCGAGCAGGGGATGCCCCGCCCGAAGCGGCTGAAGCTGGCCAAGCCCGCGGCGGTGCTGATGGCGGAAGCGGCGCAGCGGCCGGTCGAGCAGGCGTCGTCCCCCGAGAAGCAGCCGGCCTAGCCCGTGAGGGCCTCCGCGCTCTTCATCCCGACCCTGCGGGCCGATCCGGCCGAGGCCGAGGCGGTCAGCCACCGCCTGCTCCTGCGGGGCGGCTTCATCCGCCCTGTGAGCGCGGGGCTCTACACGTACCTGCCGCTCGGCTGGCGCGTCCACCAGAAGGCCGTCCAGATCGTCCGGGAGGAGATGGACGCGATCGGCGGCCAGGAGATGCTCTGCCCGGTGCTCACCCCGGCCGAGCTCTGGCAGCAGACCGGTCGCTACGAGATCCCGGAGGTCTTCAAGCTCAAGGACCGGGGCGGCCGGGCCTTCGTGCTCCCGATGACGCACGAGGAGACGGTCACGTTCCACGCGCGCGAGATCCAGAGCTACCGGGAGCTCCCCCAGATCCTCTACCACTTCCAGACGAAGGACCGGGACGAGCCACGGCCACGTGGCGGGCTCCTGCGTGTCCGGGAGTTCATCATGAAGGACTCCTACTCGTTCGACCGCGACGGCGAGGGGCTGGAACGGAGCTTCCGCCTCCACGCGAAGGCGTACGAGCGGATCTTCGAGCGCTGCGGGCTCGAGTTCTTCGCCGTGCAGGCCGAGTCCGGGATGATGGGGGGCAGCGCCTCGATCGACTACCTCGCGCCTGCCGGGGCAGGTGAGAACACGCTCGTCACGTGCGAGCGCGGGGACTACGCCGCCGATCTCGAGATCGCCCGCGGCATCCCGAGGGCGCCGGCCTTCCCCGAGCGCCTCGCGGCCCCGCAGGAGGTGGCGACGCCAGGGATCTCGACGATCGAGGCCCTCGCCGGGCTCCTCGGCATCGATCCGGCCGCCACGTCGAAGGCGATGCCCGTCGTCACAGACGCGGGGACGCTCGTGCTCGGACTCGTGCGCGGCGACGACCGGCTCGAGGAGGCGAAGCTCGCCGCAGCGCTCGGCTCGGGCCACCGGCCGGCGACGGAGGAGGAGATCAGGGCGGCGTTCGGCGCCGACCCCGGCTCGCTGGGCCCGGTCGGGTTCGAGGGCGAGATCGTCGCCGACGAGGCGCTGCGAGAGGGTCAGTTCGTTGCCGGCGCGAACCGCACCGGCTGGCACCTCCGGGGCGTCGAGGCAGGCCGCGACTTCGAGGCGCGGTTCGCCGACATCCGCGAGCCGAAGGAGGGCGACACCTGCCCGCGCTGCGGCGGCGCGCTCTCGTTCCAGATCGCGATCGAGGTCGGCCACATCTTCAAGCTCGAGACCCGCTACTCCGTTCCGCTCGGCGCGACGTACCTCGACGAGCACGGCGCCGAGCGACCGATTCAGATGGGCTCGTACGGGATCGGCCCGGGACGGATCATGGCCGCCGCCGTCGAGCAACGCCACGACGAGCACGGGATCGCGTGGCCCCGGGCGCTCGCCCCGTACGACGTCCACGTCGTCGCGATCGAGTCGGCCGGGGCGGAGGCAGCCGCGCTCGCCGAGCGGATCGAGCGCGAGCTCGAGCGAGCCGGCTTCAGCGTGCTGCTCGACGACCGCGATCGTCGGCCCGGCGAGAAGTTCGCCGACGCCGATCTGATCGGCTGCCCGCTCCGCGTCACGGTCGGGAAGAAGGCGGTGCAGGAGGGCGCCGTCGACCTGCTCGCGAGGGCCGCCCGGAGCGAGGAGGCGTGCCGGGCCGACGACGTCGTCACGCGCATCCGTACGCTGTGGGAGACTCTGCCGTAATGAGGCGCTTCAGCAACCGCCCGTTCGGCGAGACGCTCACCGAGCTGATGGCCGAGGCCGGGCTCACCTACCGGGGACTCGCCGAGCGGACCGGGCTCTCCGCCGGGTACCTCAACCACATCGTGCACGGCAACCGGCCAGTTCCGGCGAACGAGCTGATCGCGAAGTTGGCAGAGGCGCTCGGCGTCGAGCCGGAGCACTTCCGGGAGTACCGGATCCGGGTCATCACCGAGCGGCTCGAGGAGATGCCGGAGCTCGTCGACCGCCTCTACCGCCGGCTCTCGGAAGAGAGCTGAGCTGCCGCCCGCAAGGGGCGAGCCGGTGTAGGCTGCGGTCCCTCGCGAGACGCTAAGGAGACGAGACGCATGAGCACCACGAAGTTCCTCCTGCCGGAGAAGCAGATCCCGAAGGCCTGGTACAACATCCAGGCCGACCTGCCGCAGCCGCTCCCGCCCGTCATCCACCCGGGCACGGGCGAGCCGATCGGCCCCGACGACCTCGCTCCGCTCTTCCCGATGGCCCTGATCGGCCAGGAGGTGAGCCAGGAGCGGTGGGTCGAGATTCCGAAGCCTGTGCGCGACGTCTACCGGCTGTGGCGGCCGACGCCGCTCTACCGGGCCCACCGGCTCGAGCAGGCGCTCGATACGCCGGCCCACATCTACTACAAGTACGAGGGCGTCTCGCCCGTCGGCTCGCACAAGCCCAACACGGCAATCGCCCAGGCCTTCTACAACAAGGAGGAGGGAGTCTCGGGCCTCACGACGGAGACCGGCGCCGGCCAGTGGGGAAGCTCGCTTGCGATGGCGTGCAGCTTCTTCGACCTCGAGTGCGAGGTCTACATGGTGAAGGTCTCCTACCAGCAGAAGCCGTACCGACGCAGCCTGATGCAAACGTTCGGTGCCTCGGTGACGGCGAGCCCGTCGGACCGCACGCACGCCGGCAGGACGATCCTCGAGCGTCACCCCGATTCGCCCGGCTCGCTCGGGATCGCCATCTCGGAGGCGGTCGAGGCCGCGGCGACGAGCGGCGGCACGAAGAAGTACAGCCTCGGCTCGGTGCTGAACCACGTCCTCATGCACCAGACCGTGATCGGGCTCGAGGCGCTCGAGCAGTTCGAGCTCGCCGAGGAGTACCCGGACGTCGCGATCGGCTGCATCGGCGGGGGCTCGAACTTCGCCGGCTTCGCGCTGCCGTTCGTCCGCAACAACCTCGTCGACGGCAAGAGCACCCGGATCGTCGCGGTCGAGCCGACGGCGGCTCCGAGCCTGACGAAGGGGAGGTACGTGTACGACTTCGGCGATACGGCCGCGACGACGCCGCTGATTCGCATGTACACGCTCGGGCACTCGTTCATCCCGGCTCCGGTCCATGCGGGTGGCCTGCGCTACCACGGCATGGCGCCGATCGTCTCGGCGCTCTACGAGCAGGGCCTGATCGAGGCGGTAGCCGTGACGCAGAACCCCGTCTTCGAGGCCGCCGTGACGTTCGCACGGGCGGAGGGCATCGTCCCCGCGCCCGAAGCCGCCCATGCGATCAGGGTCGCGGTCGACGAGGCGCTCGAGGCGAAGGAAGCCGGCGAGAAGCGAGTGATCGCCTTCAACCTGAGCGGCCACGGCCACTTCGACATGGGTGCCTACGACGAGTACTTCGCGGGCAACCTGCCGGACTACGAGTACGCGGCCGAGGAGGTCGAGAAGGCCCTCGCCGAGCTGCCCGCCTGACGCCGGGCTCCCCCGGAGAGAGGACTCGAACGAGGGATACAGCTCCTCCGTCCGGGTGACCGGCCGGGCGGCGCGCGTCCGACTCTCTAAGGGATGCACCTTCGCAGTCGAGAGCTGGCCGTGCATGCGCCCACGCGGGGACGGGCGCTTCCGGCCACCGAGCCCGGGCGGATCCGGGAGCGCCAGTGGTGGCTGAAGGTGCTCGGGATCGCACCCCGCGGAACCTCGGTCGACGACGCGCTCGGGCTCGACTGGAGTCCCTGCGAGGTCTCGCTGCTCGCCGAGCGCGTCGGGGAGCAGCTCGGGCTCTCGCCGCCCGAGCTCCGGGCCGTCACGCTCGGCGCGCTCCTCGTCGAGCTCGGCAAGCTTGCCGTCGCGGAGCGGGGGCCGACGACGCGGGACTCCCTCGACGAGCGCGAGTGGCGCGCCGTCCGCCACCGGGCGCGGCAGGCCGTCCCGCTGCTCGCCCGGACGAGCGACGCCCTGGGCGTGCGCTCCGTCGTCGACGGCTGTTGCGAGCGGTGGGACGGGAGCGGCTCCCCGGAAGGCCTCGCGGGCGAGGCGATTCCCGTCGGTGCCCGCGTCCTCGCGGTGTGCGACGCCTTCGCAACACGCACCCGCAGCGCGGACTGCTCGCCCGGCCGGGCGCTGCTCGAGCTCGGGGAGCTCGCCGGCACGCGCTTCGATCCGTCCTGCGTCCAGGCGCTGGTCGGCCTCGTCCGCTGACGCGGCGAGCTCCGGGACCCGAGCCCGAATCGGCTAAGGTTGAGCCGTGCGGGGCGTGGCGCAGCCTGGTTAGCGCGCCAGTCTGGGGGACTGGAGGTCCCCGGTTCAAATCCGGGCGCCCCGATCGGAGGAACGCGCCGCGAGGCGGCGCCCCAGGCGTAGACTCGTGCTTCAGCGTGGCGCTGCGATTCCCGCCCGGCGTCGACCTGTACTGGCTCCCCTTGGGAGCGGGAGGTCATTCGGTGCGGTTGAACGGGCGCGTCTTCGAGGCGGTGGCCGCGCGGCTCGAGAAGCGACCGCCGTGTGATCTCTACCACGCTGCGCTCGAAGTCGGGGGACAGGAGGGACGCTTCGTGATCGAGATGACGCCCGTTCCCGACAGGAACGGCGTGGCGCGCGGCGTCGTCGCGGAAGGCCCCGTCGGCAGCCGCTGGGTTCGTTCCCTGCGCATCTTCCGCTACGAGATCCGCCGCTGGCGCGACGGAGTCATCCCGGACGTCGCCGAAGCGGTCGAGAGCCCGCAGCGGCTGACGGACGACCGGCTCGTCGCGCAGCGCGTCCTCGACCTCGTGCCCGCGGCACCGACGCCGGTCTGGGGACGCGACGAGCTCGCCGCGGGCGAGATGTGGAACTCGAAC
>JBBILK010000006.1:11879-18068 GCA_037444965.1 Actinomycetota bacterium
CCTCGACGCCGCGTCGGTGCGCCCACCGGTGGGCGGTCGCGCCCCCGGCTGGCGTGCAGGGCTCGAGCTGGCACGGCGCGAGGGGAGGTCAGGGACGGTCTAGAGTTGCGCCCGATGGAACGTCCCGAGCCCGTGCTGCGGGTGGCGACGCTCGACGACGCGGGGGCCGTCGAAGCGCTGATGAAGGAGTCGGGCGCCGCGCTGTTCCCGCGCTTCTACGACGAACGGCGGGCCGCCAGCGCCGTCCGCCACGTCGCGCAGGTGGATCGGCTGCTGCTCGCCGACGGAACCTACTTCGTGCTCGAGAGCGGGGGAGAGCTCGTCGCCTGCGGCGGCTGGAGCAGGCGGGACAAGCTCTACACGGGAAGCGGCGACGCGGAGGGCGACGCGCGCACCCTCGATCCGGCGAGCGAGCCGGCGCGCGTACGGGCGATGTTCGTCCGTCCCGGCTGGACGCGGCGCGGGCTCGGCCGCTGCATTCTCGAAGAATGCGAGTCCGCCGCCCGCCGCGAGGGCTTCCGGCGGCTCTCGCTCGTGGCCACGCTGCCCGGCCTCCCGCTCTACCTCGCGTACGGCTTCCGGCAGCTCGAGGAGATCGAGGTGACGATGCCCGACGGCGTCACGATCGAGTGCGTCGCGATGGACAAGGAGATCGGCGCCTGACGCTCCAAACAAGGCGGGAGGCGGGTTCCTGCGGCGAGAACACGCCTCCCTCGCGCCCATCGGGAAAGGAGAGTCGACAGGCGCGTGCACTCAAGGTAGCTCAAGTGGTAGGGGCTGCGTCCGCGATCTGCGGTCTCGATCGCGAGCGCCAGTTTTTCGGCCCTCGGGACTCGTGCTTGGTAGTGAACGCTTGGATATGGCCCATCGTCGCGGTCTACGTCGCCGGTACGTGGTTCCTCGTCTGGGCGGTCTGCAAGGCCGCCGCGAGGGGTGACCGGCCGCTCTCGCCGCGCACCAGGACCGGGTTCGAGCGCCGCCGGCTCCCGTACGCGCAGCCCGTGCCGGTCCGCATCCGCGTCCGGCGCTAGGAATCACGAGCGCGAGCCGAGCCAGGGACGCGCCGGCGGCTGTCAAGATTCCCGCATGACCGGGAATCGTCACCGCTCGTGACGGGGACCCCCCGTCTCGAGGAGCGGCTGCCGTGGCGGGATCTCCTGCTGAGCGGCGCCTTCACGCTCGCCCTCTTCCTCTTCGGGTGGGCGGCCGCCTACGTCGGGAATGCGATCGCCGGCAGCACCCAGGGCACCTATACCTTCGTCGGCCTCGCGTTCCTCGTCGTCGTCGCATTCCTCGTCTACTACGCCTACCCGGGGCGGGAGCGCCGCTGGTACCACTTCGCCGGGTTCGAGGCCTGTGTCGTCGTGCCGATCGCGATCCTCGTCCCGCTCGTCTACCTCCCGTGGCGGATCGTACGGCAGCGGGAGCAGCACCCGAGCCCCTGATCGGCCGCAACCGCCCCCTGCCTCAGCTAGTGTCAGCGCCGTGACCGTTCTCGAAGGCAGGATCGCCATCCTCGGCGCGGGCAAGATCGGCGAGGCGCTCGTCGCCGGCCTCGTCTCGTCGGGCTGGCGCCGGGCCGACCAGATCGTTGTCACCGCGCGCCGCCGGGAGCGAGCGGCGGAGCTCGCCGAGCGCTACGGCGTGATCGGCGCCGCCTCGAACCTCGAGGCCGTCGACGGCGCCGAGATCGTCGTCATCGCCGTGAAGCCGCAGGACATCGAGGTGCTGCTGACCGAGATCGGTCACCGGCTCGCCCCGGACCAGACGGTCCTCTCGGTCGCGGCAGCCATCCCGACGGCGCTGATCGAGCGCCACCTCGGCGACCGCGTCCCGGTCGTTCGCGCAATGCCGAACACGCCCGCCACCGTCCACGAGGGCATGGCCGGCGTCGCCGCGGGCGCGCACGCTGGCGAAGACGATCTCCGCAAGGCCGAGGAGCTGCTCGCCCACGTCGGCCGGACGGTCAGGGTCTCCGAGCCGTACATGGACGCCGTCACGGCCGTCTCCGGGTCGGGGCCGGCGTACTTCGCGCTGCTCGCAGAGTCGATGATCGAGGCCGGTATCCTGCTCGGGCTCTCCCGCGAGGTCTCGACCGAGCTCGTCGTCCAGACGATGCTCGGGACGGCGAAGCTCCTGCGCGACGGGCGGATGCATCCCGTCGAGCTGCGGGAGATGGTGACGTCGCCGGGCGGGACGACGATCGCGGCGATCAGGGAGCTCGAGCAGGCCGGCGTCCGTGCCGCCTTCCTGAACGCGATCCAGGCCGCGATGACCCGCTCGCGAGAGCTCGCGCGCGGCGGCGACTGACGCCCGCTCAGGGCGCGACGACGACGTCCGCGCCGCAGCCGAAGAGGAGGGCGTTCTCGATCTCGCCGGGAGCGACACCCGCAAGCGACGGATGGCCGAGGTCGATCTCGATCCGCGCCCAGTCCGCAAGCCCGAGCGCCGCGGCTCCTTCCGAGCTGCCGAACCGGAGCAGGCTCGCAGGTGGGATCACGCTGCGCCGAAGCGCCTGGCGCCGGGCGGTGCCCTCGAGCTCCCGGAGCTCCTCCAGCGGGTCGATGCGCACGTTCGAGTCGGACCCGATGCAGACGCCGATCTCCCGCTCGGCGAGTCGCTCGACCGGGGCGAAGCCGTCACCGAGATTCGCCTCGGTCGTGGGGCAGACGCAGACCCTCGCTCCCGCAGCGGCGAGCAGGTCGAGCTCCTCGTCGGACGCGTGCGTGGCGTGGACGATCGTCGTTCGCGGCCCCAGACACCCGGTCCTCGCAAGCAGCTCGATCGGGCGAAGCCCGTGCTCGGCGAGGCACTCCTCGATCTCGCGGGGTTGCTCGTCCGCGTGGACGTGGAGCACCAGCCGCTCGCGCTCGCCGTAGCGTCCGATCTCCTCGAGCCAGTCGGCGGGACAGGCCCGCACGGAGTGGGGAGCGAGCCCGACCGCGACGCCCGCCTGCGCGAGCTGCTCCACCTGGTCGAGATACGCCGCAACCGAGGGCTGCCGGAAGCGCCCGATTCCGCCGCGTCCGTAGGCGACGTAGAGGAGGCGGAGCGCGATGCCCGCCTCGCGCGCCGCTTCAGCCGCCGCCTGAGCCTCGTCGAGGCCGACGTAGTGGAACTCCCCGACGGCGGTGAAGCCGGCTGCGACCATCTCCCGGTAGACGTCCTCGTACAGCGCGCGCACCCGGCCTGGCGTCAGCCGGCCGGCCTCGGCGAGCATCGTCTCCCGCCACGCCCAGAAGTCTCGACCCTCTTCCCGGCCCCGCAGGGCGCGCTGGAACGCGTGGCTGTGCGCGTTGACGAACCCCGGGAGGGACAGCCGCTCGGCCACGGCTGCAGGCTAGCCGTTCCCCTGCCCCGAGCTCTGGCGGTGGTTCAGGCGGCGCAGGCGGTCGCGAGGCCCGCACCCCACTCGCGCGCACGCTCGAGCTCCCCGGGCTGGAGCGGCCCCAGCGAGTCGCCGACGACGAAGCTCTCCGGCTCGGCCACGAGCACGTAGCCACGCCGCTCGAGGCGGCGCCCGATCCCCTTCGCAGCAGAGCCCGTGAGGATCGCCGGCTTGCCGATCCGCGTGTCGAACGCGGCCGCTGCAACGTGGTCTCCCTGCGGCAGCCGGTCGAGCCAGTCGCGCAGGGTCGGCCCCTCGACGCCGGGCTCGAGCTGCGCCTCGAGGTGCTTCTTCCTCGCGTCGTCGACAGCGCCTCTCATCGACAGGCGCGAGGCCATCCCGTGCATGTGCGTCGGGCCGCCGACGACGACCAGCTCCGCCCGCTCGAGCGCGGTGCCCGCCTCGCCAACGGGGAGGAGCTCGACCTCGGCGCGCTCGCGCAGCCCCTCGGCAACGGCCTCGGCGATCTCGCGCGTGTTGCCGTAGACGGACTCGTAGACGATCACGGCCTTCATTCGCGGCCTCCTTCGTCGGATCCCGGTCTGCGACCAAGCCTTGCAGCCGACGCCGGCGTCCGCATCCGCGGAGTCACGGAGCCGGCTGCGGATTCCCCGCAAACCGCGGACTATCCTTGAGCTGATGAACGCTCCAGCCGTCGCACCTCCGCTGGCGCAGCTGCCGAACGCCCTGACGATCGTGCGCTTCGTGCTGATCCCCGTGTTCGTCGTGCTCGTGCTCGGGTCGGAGGCGGGCCACAGCCTCGCCGCGGGCCTCGTGTTCGGAATCGCGGCGCTCACCGATCAGATCGACGGCTACCTGGCCCGCCGCTGGCACGTCGAGTCGGAGTTCGGGAAGTACGCCGATCCGCTCGCCGACCGGCTGATGATCGACGCCGCCGTGATCCTGCTCTGGCTCGAGGGACGCCTTCCCTGGGTCGCCCTCGCGATCGTCGTCGTCAGGGATGTGATCCTCGTCGGCGGCTCCCGCTTCGCGCTCCGGCGCGGCTACGAGTTCGAGGTGAGCACGCTCGGCAAGACCGCCACGTGGGTGCTCTACGCGTCCCTCTTCTGCATCCTGCTGACGCCGGAGGGCACCGGCTGGCCACTGTGGCTCTTCTGGGCCGGAGTCGGCCTGGCCGTCACGGCAGGAGTCCTGTACGTTCGCCGTGTCGCGAGGACGATCCGGTGAAGGCGGTCGTGATGGCGGGCGGCGAGGGGACCCGTTTGCGGCCCCTGACCTCGAACCAGCCGAAGCCGATGGTCCCGATCGTCGGCCGGCCCTGCATGGAGCACATCGTCCGGCTCCTGAAGAAGCACGGCTTCGAAGACGTGGTCGTGACGCTCGCGTTCATGCCTCAGGCGATCCGCTCGTACTTCGGAGCCGGGGAGGAGCTCGGCGTGAGGATGAGCTACTCGGTCGAGGAGGCCCCGGCCGGCACGGCCGGCTCCGTCCGGCTCGCCGCCGAGGAGCTCGACGACACCTTCCTCGTCATCTCCGGCGACGCCCTCTGCGACGTCGATCTCGGCGCGCTCGTCCGCTTCCACCGGGAGAAGGGCGCCTCCGTGACGATCGGCCTGAAGAGCGTCGACACCCCGCTCGAGTTCGGGATCGTCGTCACCGACGAGGACGGCCGAATCGAGCGGTTCCTCGAGAAGCCCTCCTGGGGGCAGGTCTTCTCGGACACGATCAACACGGGCATCTACGTCCTCGAGCCGGAGGTGCTCCGCCACGTCCCGGCGGACGAGCCCTACGACTTCTCGAAGCAGCTCTTCCCGCTCCTACTCGAGATGGGGAGGCCACTGTACGGACTGGCGCTCGAGGGCTACTGGCAGGACATCGGCAACCTCGACCAGTACCGGCAGGCGAACTTCGACGCTCTCGACGAGCGCGTGGCGCTCGACATCCCCGGGCTCCGCGTCCTCGGCAACATCTGGCTCGGCGAGGGCGTCGAGGTCGACGAGCTGGATCGCGTTCTGGGACCGTCGTTCGTCGGCAACTACTGCCGCCTGTCGCCGAGCGCGACCGTCGGGCCGTATGCCGTGCTCGGCAGCGGCGTCACGCTGCGCGACCACGCGAGCGTCTCGCGCTCCGTCGTCGACGCCGAGAGCTACGTCGACCGAAGCGTGATCATCGACGGCGCCGTCGTCGGCCGGTCGTGCGACATCCGCTCCCACGCACGAGTCCAGGAAGGGGCGGCGATCGGCGACGACTGCACGCTCGGGCCGGACAGCGTCGTCATGGCGGGCGTTCGCGTCTATCCGTTCAAGGAGGTCGAGTCGGGGACGATCGTCGACCGGAACCTGGTCTGGGAGTCGCGGGCCGCTTCGGGAGCGGGCGGAGGTCTGCCGCTCGCCGGCCTCGTCAACGTCGACCTGACGCCCGAGACGGCGATGAGGCTGGGGATGGCGCTCGGTACCGCGCTCGAGCGCGGCGCCCGGGTCGTCTCGAGCCGCGCTCCCCAGCCGGCGTGCCGCCTGGTCAAGCGAGCGCTCGCGGCGGGCATCTCCTCTGCCGGGGTACACGTCGACGATCTGCGGGTGATGCCTGCCGCCGTCAACCGCCACCTCCTGAAGACGATGGGCCTCGCCGCGGGCGTCCACGTCAGGGTGAGCGACACCGACCCCGAGGCGGTCGAGATCCAGATCTTCGAGCCGCCCGGCATCGAGGCGACGCCCGCGCTCGAGGCCGAGATCTCGAAGCATCTGACCCGCCAGGAGTTCCGCCGCGCGTCGTACGCCGACCTGGGGCAGCTGAACTTCCCGTCCCGGGCGGCGGAGAGCTACGTGGCCGATCTCCTCCAG
>JBBILK010000006.1:18078-19143 GCA_037444965.1 Actinomycetota bacterium
CTCGACGTGGAGGCGATCCGCAAGCGCCGCTTCCGGATCGTCGTCGACTACGGCTACTCCTCGGTCTCGCTGATCCTGCCGTTCGTGCTCGGCGAGCTCGACGTCGAGGCGATCGCATCGCACATCTACGTCTCCGAACGGACGGCGATGCCCCCGGCGGCAAGCCTGCAGGAGTCGCTGGGGCAGTCGAAGCGGCTCGTCGCAGCCGTGGCGGCCGACTTCGGGGTCGTCCTCGACCAGGCGGGCGAGCGTCTGTACCTCGTCGACGAGCACGGCCGGGAGGTCCCGGTCGAGCAGGCGCTCCTGCTGCTCGTCTCGCTGATCGGGCGCAACGGCAAGACCGGAGCGCTCGCCTTGCCGATCACGGCCACGAGCAGAGCCGAGGAGCTCGTCGCCGGGAGCGGCCTCGAGATCCGCCGGACGCAGAGCTCGCTCGCGGCGCTGACGAGAGCGGCCGCCGAGGAGGGCACGGTGTTCGCCGGCTCGGTCAGCGGCCGTTACGTCTTCCCGAGCTTCCTGCCCGCGTACGACGCGGTTGCGAGCCTGGCGAACCTGCTCGAGCTGCTCGCTCCGATCCGGCGCCCGCTCTCCGAGCTCGTCGCGGAGCTCCCGCAGTCGCTGGTGATCCACCGCCAGGTGCGCTGCCCGTGGGCGATGAAGGGAACCGTGATGCGCATCCTGGCAGAACGGATGAAGGAGAAGCGAACCGACCTGCTCGACGGCATCAAGGTCTACGAGGAGGAGGGCTGGGCCCAGGTCGTTCCCGATGCGAGCGAGCCTCTGATCCACGTGTACGCCGAGGGGAGAACGCAGGCGGAGGCCGACCGGCTCGAGCGCGCGCTCCGCGAGCTGGTCGAGGAAGTGATCGAGACGAAGGGCTCGGCCGCCCCGCACGAGTGAAACCCTCAAGTCGAGATTGAAGCCTGTGCCGCCTCCTGCTACTGTCGGAGTTGCCTCGTGCCCACGCGAACCGGGAGACCCGATTGGACGCCCTTCCTGACCTGACGACGCTCTCCGATACCGAGCTGCGAGACCTGATCCGCACGCTCCTCCATGAGGAGAAGG
>JBBILK010000007.1:0-7817 GCA_037444965.1 Actinomycetota bacterium
ACGGCGCTGCCGGCGACGAGCCCGAAGCTAGAATCGCGCCGTAGACCGAAGGAAAGGACGAGCCATGCCCGCCGTTGAGAAGGTGAAGGGAGTCGCTGCGACAGCGAGGCCGACCGTCCAGCGTCTGTCGAAGGACAAGAAGTTCCAGAAGCACGCGAAGAAGGCGTACGGGTCGGCGCGGTCGATCTACGACGAGCTGTTCGCCGAGGGCCCGCCGGCGACGGAAGCGACGGCGAAGAAGGTCGTGGCGAAGCTCGCCGCCGACCCCGAGCTCCAGGACGAGCTGCGCACCGTCTTCCACGAGCTCCAGCTGGCCGGGAAGCGCGCGAAGAAGGCCGCACGGCCGACGCACAAGAAGCGCAATGCGCTCCTCCTCGCCGGGATCGTGATCGGGATCCTCTACAACCCGGCAACCGGCCCCGACACGCGCAGGTGGCTGAAGGAGAAGGTGTTCGGCCCGGAGGAGACGTTCGAGTACGAGCCGTAGGCGCGCCGCCGCGCGTCCTAGACGGTTCCGGCCTCGCCGAAGGCCTCGAGCGCTGCCACAGTTGCCCGGACCTGCTCGGGCACGAGCGGGATCCGCTTCAGCACGGGCGGGAACAGGATCCAGACGAGCGACCCGCCCATGTGACGGACGACCGGGCGGCCGTCGGGCTCGATCCGGAGCCGCTCGAAGTGCACCTGCCCGAGCCGCGCGACCAGCCGGGTGTCCCGGCCGAGCCGCTCGGCGAGTCGGCGGCCGGTCTCGTCGCCCTTGCGGGCGCGAAACGCGATTCCCTGGTGCTTCACGAGCCCGCGGCCGCGGGCCGAGAGACCTCGCGTGGCCGGGAGTACCGGCTCGGCCGTCGAGATCTCGAGCGCGTACGTCCCGCCGAAGATGCGCCCTTCCTGCACCATCGCGAGCCGGAGCGCACGCTTCCCGGGCGCCGCCACGCGCGCGGCGAGCGGTCCGGTGCGCCGCACCTCCGTGAAGCCTGCCCGGCCGAACAGCTCGAGATTTCGAGCGAGGACAGCCTCCGCCCGTCGCCGCGCGGGACCCTCGAACAGCGAGCGCCGCTCCGGAGGAGCACCGGCTACAGGGCGTCGATGTACTCCCGCAACTCCCAGTCGGTCACGGCGAGGGCGAAGCGCCGCGCCTCGGTCCGCTTGATCGTCGTGAAGCACTGGATGAACTGCTCGCTCAGCCGCTCGCGCATGAACGGGTCGCCCTCGAGCGCGTCGAGGGCCTCGGCCAGCGAGAACGGCATCGTCGGCCGCTCGACAGGAGGCTCGTAGACCGCCATCGTGGGCGGGCCCGGGTCGAGCTGGCGCTCGATCCCGTCGATCCCCGCGAAGATCGCCGCCGCGGAGGAGAGGTACGGACTCGCGGTCCCGTCGGCGCCCCGGGCCTCGATCCGCGCCGCCTTGCCGCGCTCGGCGGGAACGCGAACGTAGACCGAGCGGTTGTCCGGCCCCCAGTCGAGCCAGTACGGCGCGAGCTCCTGGGCGATGAAGCGCTTGTACGCGTTGATCGTCGGCGCCATCACGGCGGTCATGCCCGGGGCGTGCTCGAGCAGGCCGCCGATGAACCAGCGCGCGAGATCGGACAGACCATCCTCGGCGGCAGGATCGTCGAACGCGTTCGTCCCGCCGTCCCAGAGCGAGATGTGCAGGTGGTACCCGGAGGTACCGCCCCCGTCGACCGGTCTGCCCATGAACGTGGCGACGAGCCCGTTCATGGCGGCGATCTCCTTGATCGCGAGCTTCAGCAGGTGCGCGTCGTCCGCGGCCCGGAGCGCCTCGTCGTACCGGCAGTTGATCTCCCACTGCGACGGGTCGTACTCCTGGTTCACGCACAGGAAGGGAAGCCCGAGGCCCCGCACCGCCTCCTCCATCGAGCGGACGACCCCGGCCGAGTCGACCCGGGGATCCATCCGGTAGACGAGCCCGGGCTGGCCTGCGTACGGGTCGAAGCCGCCATCCGAGTTGCGCCGGAGCAGGAAGAACTCGAGCTCGTGGCCGCACGCGACCTGCAGTCCGAGCCGCTCCGCCTCGGCGACCGCCCGCTTGAGGATCCCGCGCGGCGAGGCGGGCAGCGGCAGCCCGTCGAAGAAGCAATCGGCGAGACAGATCGCCGTCTCCTCCTCCCAGGGGAGGCGACGGAGCGTCGCGAGATCCGGGACGACCTGCATGTCGCGGAAGAGCACCTCGTCGCGGAGCCCGGTGCCGTCCGGCATGACCCCGGTGTGGTCGATCGCGAAGACGGAGACGCAGAAGTTGATCCCGTCCTCCGTCGCCGTCTCGAGCGCCTCGATCGGGACGACCTTCGCGCGGGTCGTCCCGAGCAGGTCCGAGTAGTGGATCCGGACCCGTTTGACCCCGGCCGCGACGAGCTCCTCGAGCCGGACGCGGACCGCCTCGCCGATCTCAGTTGCCATTCGGGCTCTTCTTCTCCTCTTCGTCGTGGAACGGAAGCTCGGGATGGAGCGGATGGCGGGGGAACTCGGGCTCGACGGGCAGCGGGAGCTCCTCCTCGATCAGCTCGACCTCACGGTACACCTCCCCGAGCGGGACCGGCCTGAACTGCGCGGTGAGGCTCCGGTAGGCGTAGGCGTTGTAGACGAGGGAGAGCACGACGGCAACGGCGAGGAAGATCCCGTAGTCGCGGTAGATGTGGTCGCGGATGGTCGGGTCGGGGAAGATCTTGAACGCCGCCAGCGCGAGCAGGCCGGCACCGACGAACTGGGGGATCGGGAAGAGCGGCGAGCGGTAGGGGCGGTTCGCGCCGGGCTCGCGGACGCGGAGGATCACCTGGGAGACGTGGATCAGGAAGTAGGCGGTTGCCCAGCCGAGCACGCCGGCGAGGATCAGCTCGATGAACGTCCCCTTCGTCGTGGCGTCGAACTGGTTCATGAGCGGCGGCATCAGCGCGAGCAGGATGATCCCGACCACCGGTGCACGGGTCGAGGGGAGCAGGTAGCCGAAGACGCTCGGAACCTGCCGCGTGAGCGCCATCCCGTAGAGGATCCGCGGCACGCCGGCGAGAACGGCGTTCAGCGTGCCGAGCGTGGCGGCGATCGAGACGAGGCCCATCCACCACTTCCCCGCCTCGCCGAAGATGGCGACCCCGACGTCGATGTGGAGCGTGGGCGCGAGCGTTGAGAGCACGTCCCCCGGTACGTACCGAGCGGCGGCGAGGCCGTAGAGCACCATCGGCACCGCGATCAGGCCGAGGCCGAGGAAGATCCCCCACGGGATGTCGCGGGCCGGCCGCTTCAGCTCCTCGGCGAGCGGACAGGTGTACTCGACGCCCACGAACGTGAAGATGGCGAGCCCGAGCAGCGTGGAGAGCAGGCTCCACGTGAAGTCGATGTCGGGTAGAGCCGTTCCGATCGGGTCGTTCGCGCCGGCACCGGCGAGGCCGACGACGCCGATCACGAGCAGCGAGAGAGCGACGGTGAACGTGAGAAAGACCTCGAGCGCCGCGAACGGCCGGATACCCGCGATGTTCACGATCGCGAGGAAGGCGAGGATGATCCACACCCAGACCTTGAAGTCCCCTGGGGCACCGAGCACGTCCGAGATCACCAGCCCGCCCGAGAGCGCCTCCGCGGAGCCCGGGAAGAGCTGGATCGCGATGTAGCCGACGAGCACGGTGACGGACGCGAAGAAGGGGCCGAGCCCCGCCCGGACGTACTCGTTCATCGAGCCGGCCTTCGGGATCATCGTCGCGAGCTCGGAGAAGCTCATGCTCTGCAGCACCATCGTGAAGAGCGCGATCCCGAGCGCGGCGAGCCACACGTAGCTCGCGAAGAAGCCGCCCGCGACCGTGGCGAGCACGGTGGCGGCGACGATCAGGCTGAACGTCGTCCCGATCGAGGTCGGCAGCCCGACCGCGCGGCGGACGAGCCCCTCGTCTGTCTGCACTGCCTGCGACGCCATCTCTCCCTCCCTGTTCGCTCGGATGCGAAGTATGCGCCCTTCGATGCCGAAAACACAAGCTCGCCGGAGGGCGTAGCATCGACACGTGCAGCTCGGCGGGCAGGTGGCGATCGTGACGGGAGCGGCCCGCGGCCTCGGCCTCGCCGTCGCGGAGCGGCTCGCACGCGCGGGAGCGGCCGTCGAGAGCTTCGACCTCGCCGGCTCACCGGCCGTCGACGTCGCGGACGAGCGCTCCGTCCGGAAGGCGGTCGCCCGCGTGCTCGCGGCCCACGACCGCGTCGACATCCTCGTCAACAACGCGGGGATCTACCCGCACACGCCGTTCGAGGAGCTGACCTTCGCCGAATGGCGGCGCGTGCTGGCGACGAACCTCGACGCCGTCTTCCTCTGCACCCATGCCGTCTACCCGGCGATGAAGGCGAGGGGCTACGGGCGCATCGTCAACGTCTCGTCGGCGGCGTTCTTCGTCGGCGAGGGCGGCCTGACGCACTACATTGCGTCGAAGGGAGGCGTCATCGGCTTCACGCGGGCTCTCGCCCGCGCGGCCGGCGACCACGGCATCACCGTGAACGCGATCACACCCGGATTCATCGAGACCCCCGGCGTCCTCGCAGATCCCGACGAGATGGCCCTGTTCGACGAGATCGTGGCCGAGCAGGCGATCAAGCGGCGCGGGCTCCCCGGGGACGTCGCCGAGGCGGTGGCGTACCTCGTCAGCCCGGCGGCCTCGTTCGTGACCGGGCAGACGCTGAACGTCGACGGCGGGCATCGTTTCCACTGAGGAGGCCGAGTTGGAGCAGCAGAGCCAGGACGGACGAGCCGAGGAAAGGCGCGTCCCGGTCGCCCCGTACCTCGCGGTCGGGCTCTCGACGGTCGTCTACGGAGTCGCCGAGCGCAAGCACATCGGCCGGAACCTCGACACGATCGAGGACGGGATTCACGCCGCCATGTCGGTGATCGGGATCAACATGCCGGTCAAGCTGGTCGCCCTCGCCGAGGGGGCGCTGACCGGCTTCACGGACGAGGCGTTCGACATCCCGCACGTCGTCGCCGCCCACGACCTCTTCATCGACATCCCGGGCGAGGAGACCGAGCGGCTGGCGAAGCTCGCCCGCCACTACCAGACGTACCTCGTCGTCCAGTGCAAGGCGCGCTGGCCCGAGGTGCTTCCGAACCGTTTCTTCAACATGCTGTTCGTGATCTCGCCCGAGGGCGAGGTCGTGCACAGAGCTGCGAAGAACCACCTCTGGTGCCGCGAGCGCTCCTGCACCCCGCACGACGTCTACGACCGCTGGGTCGAGCTCTTCGGCGACGGCATCGACGCCTTCTACCCCGTCCTGCGCACGGAGGAGATCGGCAACCTCGGCACGATCTGCTGCTCGGACGGCGAGTACCCCGAGGCCGTGCGCGCGCTGGCGTTCAACGGCGCCGAGGTCGTCTACCGGCCGAGCGAAGCGGTACCGATGACGACGTGGGGCTCGGAACGCGGCGGCACCTGGCTGCTCCAGAACCGCGCGCACGCCCACTTCAACTCGGTCTACATGCTCTGCCCGAACGTGGGCCCGGTCTACCTGCACCCGCGGATGAAGCACCCCTACGACATCGGCGGCGGCAGCTCCCACATCGTCGACTACCTGGGCAACGTCGTCTCCTACTCGGCGTCGGGCTACAACACGTTCGTCTCGGCGATCGTGGACATCGAGGCGTTACGCCAGTTCCGGGTCATGAACCTGAACTCGAACTGGCTGAAGGATCTTCGCACCGAGGTCTTCCGGCGCATGTACGAGGAGCCGATCCACCCGGCGAACCTCTGGCTCGAGCAGCACCCGAAGAGCCACGCCGAGGTCGACGAGGTGTACCGGGCGAACATCCGGCGCCTGATCGACCGCGGCACGTTCACCCCGCCTGCGCACGCCTTCCCCGGCGCGCGCTACATCCCGATCGACGAGCACCCGCCGATGGCGGGCTGGCTGGGGGCGCGGACGCTCTGGGTCGGCGCCGACCGCGAGGATCGTGAGGAGGACGAGCAGTGAGCGCCTCCTACGACGTGGTCGTCGTCGGCGCCGGCCACAACGGCCTCGCCTGCGCCTGCTATCTCGCGAAGGCGGGCAAGAAGGTGCTCGTGCTCGAGACCCGTGACGTCGTCGGGGGCGGCTGCGCCACCGAGGAGGTGGCGGCACCGGGCTTCCGCCACAACTTCCACTCGAACTTCCACGGGATCATCCACATGGGCCCCGTCTACCGGGACCTCGAGCTCGAGCGCTACGGAGCCTCCTACGTCTGGCCGGAGCACCAGTTCGGCCACGTCTTCCCCGACGGGAGGGCGCTCGTCTGGTCGCGGAGCCTCGAGGAGACGGTGAAGCGGGTCGCGCGCTTCTCGAAGCGCGACGCGACGACCGTCCGGGAGCTCGCCCACGCCTACCGCCGGCTGCTCGAGGAGGCGATGATCCCGGCCATGTTCTCGCCGCCCGGCCTGCCGTCAGGCGACCTGGCGGGGCTCGAGTCGATGCCGGACGGGCTCGAGCTCGAGCGCCACTTCCTGACCTCGCCGAACCACCTCGCCCGCAGCCTCTTCGAGTCGCCCGAAGTGCAGACCTGGATCGGCTTCTGGGTCGCCCAGCTCGCCGGCACGGGCGACGTCTTCGGGCTCGGCGCCAACTACCCCGTCATGCTCGCCGGCTCGACGGAGCCGTACGGCTGGGCGATCTGCGTCGGCGGCTCGGTCAGGCTCGCCGAGGCGATGGCCCGCTTTCTCGAGACCCACGGCGGGGAGGTGCGGGTGAACGCGACGGTCCGGCAGATCGAGACGCGTGACGGCCGTGCCTCGACTGTCGTCCTCGACGACGCTGAACGCATCCCCGTCGAGGGGATCCTCGTCTCCAACCTCGACCCGAGGCACACGTTCCTCGAGCTCGTCGGCGAGCAGGACCTCCCCGCCGAGTTCGCGCCCCTCGTCAGGCGCTGGCGTTACGACCTGATGTCGATGTTCTGCGTCTACCTCGCCCTCGCCGAGCCGGTCCGCTGGCGTGCCGCGGACCGGGAGCCGGAAATCCAGCGTTGCTTCGCCGTCTCGATGTGCGAGGACCTCTCCGTGTTGGACGACAACGCCTCGGACTGCCGCCTCGGCGTGCCGCCACGGCAGCCCGGCCTCTTCTCCGTCCATCCGTCGCTCTTCGAGCCGAGCCTGTGCCCGGAGGGCGCAGAAGCCTGCTTCGTGGAGCAGATCGCCCCGTGGGAGCTCCGCGACGGCGGCCACGAGGCGTGGGACCAGCTGAAGGACGAGTACGCGGACTTCGTGCTCGACCGCTGGCGGCCGCACACGGTCGGCGGCCTCGAGCCGGCGAGGATCGTCGGCCGCTACGTCGCGAGCCCGATCGACATCGAGCGGCGGATGCCGAGCATGAAGCACGGCGACTGGAACCACGGCGAGATGACCCAGGACCAGCTCGGGATCTTCCGCCCCTGGCACGAGCACCCGCCCTACCGGACGGCCTTCGAGAACGTCTACCTCTGCGGTTCCTCCACCCATCCCGGGGGCTCGATCGGCGGCGCCTGCGGTTACAACGCCGCCGGCGCGATCGCGGCCGACCTCGGGATCGAGCCGTGGTGGGGGGAGGCGAGCCGTTGACCGGGCGGCCCTGGCAGCGAGCCGCTAGGGTTGCGCGCCATGAGAATCGCAAACGTCTCCGGTAGAGCGCACCTCGTCGTCGACGGTCGCCTCGTCGACGTCGAGCGGGCGAGCGGCGGACGCCTCCCCGCCGATCCGATGGCCCTGATCCCGGCGCTCGGCTCGGTCGGCGAGCTCGCCGTGCCCGACGACGCGCCCGCTCTCGGCGAGGCTACCCTCGGCCCGCCCGTTCCACGCCCATCGAAGATCCTCGCGATCGGCCTCAACT
>JBBILK010000007.1:7831-16126 GCA_037444965.1 Actinomycetota bacterium
CGCCGAGGAATCGGGCCTCCAGCTCCCGAGGAGCCCGTCGTCTTCACGAAGCTGCCGAGCGCCCTCTGCGGCGCGACGGACGAGATCGTCATCCCCGGGGGGCGTACCCGCGTCGACTGGGAGGTGGAGCTCGTCGTTTGCATCGGCCGCCCGGGCCGCCGGATCGCCGAGGCGGATGCCTGGTCGCACGTGGCCGGCCTCACCGGCGGCCAGGACATCTCCGACCGGGAGGAGCAGTTCAGGGCGCTGCGCCAGTTCACGATGGCGAAGTCGTTCGACACCTACGCGCCCACGGGTCCAGTGCTCGTCACTCCGGACGAGCTCCCGAACCCGGACGACGTCGGCCTCTCCTGCTCGGTCGACGGCGAGGTCGTCCAGTCGAGCCGGACGAGCGACCTGATCTTCCCGGTGCCGGCGCTCGTCGCCTGGATCTCGAATGTCTGCACGCTCGAGGCGGGCGACCTGATCTTCACCGGCACGCCGTCCGGGGTGGGCGACAGCCGGGAGCCGGCGCGGTACCTTCGCCCGGGCAACGTGGTCGTCTCGGAGCTCGAGGGCGTCGGTACGCTGCGCAACGCCTGCGTCGAGGGCCCTGCGTACCGCTAGCGGTCTTCCAGGCCGAGCAACCGCGAGAGAGCACGCCGGATGTGCTGGCGCACGAGCGCCTCGGCGAGGTCGGCGTCGCCGGCCGCGATCGCGTCGGCGATGCGAGCGTGGTCGTCGGCGTCGGCGAGCACCTGCACAGGACCGGCGGCCTGCCGCTCGTAGATCAGCTCCGCGATCCCGGGCACCCAGAGCGCCTCGCCGAGCCGGACGAGGTACTCGTTCCCGGACGCCCGGATCAGCGCGAGGTGGAAGTCGCGGCTCGCTGCGAGACCTCCCCGGTCGCCGTCCGGGGCTCGACCGGCCTCGGCGGCGGCACGCATCGCGGCGAGCTCCGCGGCCGGGCGCCGCCTCGCGGCCAGGCGGGCCGCACCAGGCTCGAGCACGAGCCTCGCCTCGTACGCGACTCGCACGTCCTCCGCGGTCAGGTCGGCGACCTCGGCCCCGCGGTTCGGGCGGAAGACGACGAACCCCTCGGCGGCGAGCCGCCTCAGCGCCTCGCGAAGCGGTGTCCGCGAGACCCCCAGCTCGTCCGCGAGCGCCTCCTGGCGAAGGCGAGCACCCCGCGGGAGCTCACCGTCGAGGATCCGCCGCCGGAGGACCGCGTACACCTGGTCGACGACCGACTCGATCTGGAGCGGCGGCGTGCTCACAGGCTCGTGAGGATACAGTATGCATCCGTCTGTCAAGGGCAATGTGCCGCCGTCTCTGACCAAGATCGGTCTTGCGCTTGCTCCGCGAGTTGACATCACGGCATGAATGGGTAATGTATCCAGTCGCCGAGGCCGAAGGGGTGAGCCGATCGACCGCCGCCGCGCGGACGGTGCAGGACCGCCCGAGCCGACCGTGATGACCGCGACCGAGATCACCCAGGCATTTCGCCGCACCGTCGGGTCGTTCCCGACGGGGGTCTGCGTCGTCACCAGCCAGCACGAGGGCCGGCCCGCGGGGATGACGCTCAACAGCTTCACGTCGGTCTCGCTCGACCCTCTGCTCGTGCTCGTCTCGCTCGCGCACGGCTCCCGCACGCTCGCCGCCGTCCGCGGCTCCGGCAGGTTCGCGGTCTCGATCCTCCACCGCGGCCAGAGCGAGGTCGCGCTCGACTTCGCGGCCCGCGGCGCTGCGTTCCCCGACCGGCACATCCGCCGAACCGATGCCGGCTACCTCGTCGTCCGGCACGCGCTCGCCGAGCTCTTCTGCGAGACGCACGAGCTCGTCACCGCCGGCGACCACGACCTCGCGCTCGGCCTCGTGCACGACTTCGCCGCCGTTCAGGGCGAGCCGCTGGTCTTCCACGCCGGGCGGTTCGGCGGTGTCGCCGCGGACGCGGTCGCCCCGACGAGCTTTCTCGCCTTCCTCGACGAGGGGATCGGCTGGTGAGCGGTCGCGTGCGGATCGAGCTCGGCGGCGTCCCGGCGTGGGGCCGCCGGGAGGACGGTGAGATCGTCCTCGACTCCGGCGAGCGCATCCCGGAGGACACGGCGGTCTACCTCGCTCCCGCGGAGCCGACGAAGATCGTCGCCGTCCACCTCTCGTACCGGAGCAGGATCGCCGAGTACCGGGCACGGACGCCGGCGGAGCCGTCGTACTTCCTCAAGCCGCCGACGACCCTGAACGGGCACCGCGGCGCGATTCGCAAGCCGCGAGGCTCCCGCTACCTGAACTACGAGGGCGAGGTCGCGGCCGTGATCGGCCGCCGGCTGAAGGGTGTCCCGGCCGAAGAGGTGCTCGGCCACGTGGCCGGCTTCTGCTGCGCGAACGACGTCGGCCTGCACGACTTCCGCCATGCCGACAGAGGCTCGATGCTCCGCGTCAAGGGCCAGGACGGCTTCCTGCCGCTCGGGCCCGAGCTCGTTCCCGCGTCGGAGTGGGATCCGTCGGCGTACACGCTGCGCACCTACCTGAACGGCGAGCTCGTCCAGGAGGCGACCGCCGACGACGTGATCTGGCCGGTCTCCTACCAGCTCGCCGATCTCTGCCGCCTGATCACCCTCGAGCCGGGCGACGTCGTCCTGACGGGCACGCCCGCGAACTCGCGGCCGATGCAGCCCGGCGACGTGGTGGAGGTCGAGGTCAGCGGCCTCGGACGTCTGTCCAACACCGTCGTCGACTGGGATGTCGACCTCGCCGGTCCCGGAGAGCACATGGAGGTTTCCGCGAACACGCTGCACGTCGCGCTCGCCCTCTCCGAGCAGGAGGCGGAGCGCATGATCCAGGAAGGGAGGCTCGATCCGTGATCCGCCTGCACCTGCTCGACCATGTCTGCCTGCGCGTCGCCGACCTCGGCGAGGCCGCGCCCCGGTGGGCGCTCCAGTTCGGGCTCGTCGAACGGGAGCGCCGCGACGGGCGGGCGCTGCTCGCCTGCAACGACGAGCCCTACTGCCTGGAGCTCGTCGAGGGCGGCGAGCCCGGGCACGACCACACCGGCTGGGAGCTCCACCGCGACTGCTCGCTCGACGACGCGCGCGCCCACCTCCGCGCGCAGGGCATCCCCTGGGACGAGCGCGAGGGCTGCCTGTTCCTCGCGGACAACGAGGGTCGCGGGATCCAGCTCATGCCCTACCGCGCTCCCGCGACCGAGACCGACCGCTGGCCGCAGCACGCCCGCCCCTCCTCCTCCGTTCACCTCGGCGGTCCGCGCAAGCTCGGGCACGTCAACTGCCTGACTGCCGCGATCCACGACGGTGCCGCCTTCTACACCGAGGTGCTCGGGATGAGGATCAGCGACTGGCTCGACGAGGGCGGCGTCTGGTTCCACATCAACACCGACCACCACGTGATGGCGCTCGTCGACAAGGGCTACGCGCACTTCCACCACCTCGCGTTCGAGACGGTCGACATCGGCAAGATGCGCGATCTGCTCGACCACCTGGCCCGGCACGGCCGCTGGCTCGGCTGGGGGCCGACCAGGCACGGGATCGCCGGCAACATCGCGAGCTACGTCCGCATCGTCGAGGAGGAGTGCTTCGTCGAGCTCTACTGCGACATGGAGCAGCTCCAGGACGGCCACACGCCGCGGGTCTATCCGGACGACCGCTACTCCTCGAACACCTGGGGCCCGCTACCGCCCCGCTCCTACTTCCGCTTCGACGAGGCGGCAATCGAGTCCGAGCGCCACAGCCTGGAGACGCTCGGCGTTCCGCTCGCCCCACTTCTCAAGGAGCCCGCATGACGACGACGGAAACCGCCCCGAAGGTCAGGGCGCGCACAGGCAAGCAATACCTCGAGGAGCTCGGCCGGGACGGCCGCGAGCTCTGGCTGAACGGCGAGCTGATCCGCAACCCGCTCGAGCACGAGCTGCTCGCTTCCGGCGCGGAGTCGATCGCCCGCGTCTACGACCTCCAGCACGAGCACGCGGACGACATGCTCGCCCCCTCCCCGGACGACGGCTCGCTCGTGAACGCGACGCACATCATCCCCCGCTCGAAGGAGGACCTCGAGCGGCGCCGGCGGGCGATCGAGCTCACCGCGGCGGCGACGGCCGGGATGATGGGGCGCACGCCCGACTACCTGAACGTCACCTTCGCCTGCTTCGCCGGCCGAGCCGACGTCTGGGCCCGGCGGGGCAACGAGCGCGGCGCGGAGAACATCGTCGCCTACCAGAAGCTGATGCGCGACCGCGACCTGTCGACGACGCACACGATCATCAACCCGCAGGTCGACCGCTCGAAGCCCGAGGCCGAGCAGGCAGCGGGCGAGGTCGCCTTGCACAAGGTCGGGGAGACGAGCGAGGGCATCGTCGTTCGCGGCGCCCGCATGCTCGCGACCCTCGCGCCGTTCGCGGACGAGCTGACCGTGTATCCGGGCTCGGACATCCGCCCGCAGGACGGCAACTACGCGCTCGCGTTCGCGATCCCGATGGGCACACCGGGGCTCAAGTTCGTCTGCCGGGACACGTTCGCGAAGTCGAGAAGCCGCTTCGACTACCCCCTCTCGTCGCGCTTCGACGAGATGGATGCGGTCGCGATCTTCGACGATGTCGTCGTCCCCTGGGACCGCGTCTTCCTGGCCGGCGATCCGATCAGCTACTCCGAGGTGATCACGGACACCGGCTGGCGAGGCCACATCATGCACCAGGCGTTCACGCGCGCTCACACGAAGCTCCTCTTCGCCTTCGGGCTCGGTCACCTGCTGGCGAACACGACGGGCGTCGTGCGGTTCGACCACATCCAGGAGAAGCTCGGGCAGATCTGGAACATGGTCGAGCTGACCCGCTCCGCGATCGTCGCCGCCGAGGCCGGCTCCGCGCTGGACGAGGGCGGCGTCTGGTATCCGGACGACCGGCCCTTCATCTGCCTGCGGGGGGAGATGCCGAAGTGGATGCCGCGCGTGAACGAGCTCCTTCAGCTGATCGGCGGCGGCGGCTTCATGTGCACGCCGTCCGAGGCGGACGTGAAGGGGCCGATCGCCGAGGAGATCGCGAAGTACTTCCAGGCGGCGGGCGCGGATGCCGAGCGCCGGATCCGCCTCTTCCGCCTCGCGTGGGACTTCGTCGGCTCGGACCTCGGCGGCCGCGGCGAGCTGTACGAGCGCTTCTACCTCTCCGACTCCTACCGCATGACCGCGCTCGCCTACTCGATCGCCGACAAGACGCGGGCAATCGAGCTCGTCGAGCAGTTCCTGGAGGATTGACCGGGCAGGCCCGGTCAATCCTCTAACGTGACGCCATGGGCGAGCTCCGCGGCTACTCTCTCCCGCGTTCGCCCGAGGGGCGGGCGGGTCTCGTCCCGCGCCCGCCCTGGCACTACGCCGGCGACTTCC
The DNA here is from genome assembly GCA_037444965.1 of Actinomycetota bacterium. GTDB lineage: Bacteria > Actinomycetota > Thermoleophilia > Gaiellales > Gaiellaceae > JBBILK01. The sequence goes on from JBBILK010000007.1 coordinate 13,196, forward strand.
TCGTGCTCGAGTACTGGGCCGACCCCGACGCGGTCGCCGCGGTGCTCCCGCCCGGGCTCGAGCCCTATCCCGACGACCCCGGTCGCGCGGCCGCGCTCTTCGTCGACTGGCAGTCGTGCACCGACTCGCGCGAGGAGCTCCTCGACCCGGCGCGCAGCCAGTACCGGGAGTTCTTCCTCGTCGTCAACGCGCTCCTCGGCGGCGAGCTCGTCACGACCTGCCCCTACATCTGGGTCGACCGCGACTTCGCGCTCGTCCGCGGCTGGATCCAGGGCTTCCCGAAGAAGCTCGGCTCCGTGTGGATGACCCGGACGTTCGGGCTCGACTGCCCGGCCGATCCCGGGCTTCGGCCCGGGGCGGTGCTCGGCGGCACGCTCGCCGCGAACGATCGGCGGCTCGCACAGGGACGGGTCACGCTCGAGCGGATCTCCGAGCAGGGTCCGACTCACAACGACCCGCCGCTCGTGAACGTCCGGCACTTCCCGCGGCTCGCCGCCGGACGCCACGACGACCCGGCCGTGCACGAGCTCGTACGAGCCCGGAGCCGCGACCGAGCGATCTCGCCGATCTGGGAGGGCCGCGCGGCGCTCGAGCTCTTCGGGGCCCCCAACGAGGAGCACGACCGGCTCGCTCCGGTACGGATGGGCAAGGGCTTCCGCTTCACGTTCGCCTACACGGTCGACGACCTCGGGACGGTGAAGAAGCTGTGAGCCGGGTCGAGGTCGCCGGCGTCGCCGTCTCGCCGGACCACTTCATCGGCGGCGAGCGGGTCGCGAGCGCCGAGCGCTTCCCCGACCGCTCGCCGATCGACGAGAGCCTCCTCGTCGAGGTCTCGCGGGGCGACGCGGAGATCGTCGATCGCGCCGTCCGGTCGGCGCACGATGCCTTCCCCGGCTGGGCGGCGCTCGGCCCTGCCGGTCGCGCGCCGTTCCTCCACCGGCTCGCCGACCTGATCGACGCGAACGTCGAGCGACTCGCCGCGGTCGAGTGCGCCGACATGGCGATGCTGCTCCGGTCGCTCCGCGCTCGAGTGATCGGCCGCGGCGCGCGCAACTTCCGGGCCTACGCCGACCTCGCCGTCGCCTACGAGGAGCGTGACTGGCGCTCGAACAACACCTGGAACCGCGTCCAGCGCATGCCCTCGGGACCGGTGGCGGTGATCACGCCCTGGAACGCGCCCTTCATGCTCTCGACCTGGAAGACGGCGCCGGCGCTCGCGGCCGGCTGCACCGTCGTCCTCAAGCCGGCCGAGTGGTCGCCGCTCTCCTGCTCGCTCCTCGCCGACCTCGTACAGGAGGCAGGGTTCCCTCCGGGCGTCTTCAACCTCGTCCAGGGGATCGGCGAGGAAGCCGGGGCGGCGCTCGTCTCGCATCCGCTCGTCCGGCGGGTCTCGTTCACCGGCTCCCCCGAGACCGGCCGCCTGATCGGGGTCGCTGCGGCACGCAACCTCGCACCGTTCACGGCCGAGCTCGGCGGCAAGAGCCCGTTCGTCGTCTTCGGGGACGCCGACGTCGAAGCGGCGGCCAAGAAGGCGGCGCTCATGTACGACGACTCGACCCAGAACTGCATGGCGGGCACGCGCCTGCTCGTCGAGGAACGCATCAACGATGCGTTCCTCGATAGCTTCCACCGGCACGTCGACACTCACGTCCTCGGTGATCCCCGAGACGAGCGGACGACGGTGACGCCGCTGATCCACGCCGACCACCTCGCCCGCGTCGAGGCCTTCGTCGAGCGGGCCCGGGTAGCCGGGGACCGGATCGTGCGCGGCGGGAAGCGGGCGCAGCTCGGCGGCCTCTTCTACGAGCCGACGCTCGTCGTGCCGCGCTCGAACGACTCCGAGCTCGTGCAGCGCGAGGTGTTCGGCCCCGTCCTGACCTTCCAGACGTTCCGGGACGAGGCCGAGGCGATCGAGCTCGCGAACTCGACCGAGTACGGGCTCGCCGGCGTCGTCTACACCGGCTCCGCGGGGCGTGCCGAGCGGGTCGGCCGCGCGATCAGGGCCGGCACCGTGTGGGTCAACACCTGGCTCGTCCGCGACCTGACCGCCCCGTTCGGCGGCGTCGGAATCTCGGGGATCGGCCGCGAAGGCGGCAACTACGCGCTCGACTTCTACTCCGACCTGAAGACGCTACAGATCCTCGAGGACACGACGTCGTAGGTCGCAGCATGTGCGGAATCGCAGGCTACTGGGCCGCCGATCCCCCCGATCCGGAAACCCTGGCCGTCTTCACCGACTTGCTCGCGCACCGCGGCCCGGACGGCTTCGGGTACCTGACCGCTGACAGCGGGCGCCTGGGCTTCGGCCATCGGCGTCTGGCGATCCTCGACCCTGACCCCCGCTCCCGGCAACCCATGCTCACCGAAGACGGCCGTTACGCGATCGTCTTCAACGGGGAGATCTACAACTTCCTCGAGATCCGTGACGAGCTGCGCGCCAGGGGCCACGAGTTCCGAACCGAATCCGACACCGAGGTCGTCCTCCACGCCTATGCGGAATGGGGGCCCGGCTGCCAGGGCAGGTTCAACGGGATGTGGGCCTTCGCGATCTGGGACAACACCGCTCGCCGCCTGTTCTTCTCGCGAGACCGCTTCGGAGTCAAGCCGCTCCTGATCTCGGCGACACCGGCAGGAATCGCGTTCGCCTCCGAGGCCAAGGCGTTTCTCGCCCTGCCCTGGTCAGGCGCAGCCGACGGCGACGGCGAGGTGAGCGCTCTCAGAGGGGGGATGTGCGCCACGCTGTCGGGACCGACGTCCCGACTCAGGATCGAGCGGTGGTGGCAGCCGCTCGATGCCATCCACGCCGAGTCAGCCGGCTACCCGCAGCAGGTGGAGAGATTCCGCGAGCTCCTCTTCGACGCGTGCAGGCTGCGGCTGCGCAGCGATGTGCCCGTCGCGACGGCGATCAGCGGCGGCCTCGATTCCTCGTCG
>JBBILK010000007.1:16152-18983 GCA_037444965.1 Actinomycetota bacterium
GCGCGGGGGGCGGAGTCCGTGGCCCGCCGGCCGGACGACTGGTCGCGCGCGTTCACCGCGGTAGCGCCGGGGACGGAGCACGACGAGCTCGAGTACGCCACTGCCGCCTGCAAGGCCTCCGGGGTGGATGCGGTGGTCGTGGACGTGTTCCAGCGCTGCGATCCGACCGAGATCGACGAGTATCTCTATCTCACCGAGGGAATGTCGCTCACGAACCTCGCCGCCTGGTACCTCTATCGAACCATGCGCGGGCAGGACGTCAAGGTGTCGATGGACGGCCAGGGCGCGGACGAGATCCTGGCCGGCTACTACTACGACGCGTTCCGGATTCTTCAACTCGAGGGTTCCTGGCTGCGACGGCCGCGACGCACCCTCGATCTCGTGCGCACCACCCGGGCTCTCACCCGCGGCAGCCCCTACGTCCAGTTGAGCGCCCGGAAGCTGCTCCTCCTCTCGACACCCGCCTTGCGCAGGCTCGTCGGCCTGTATCCGCACTGGCGGAGCAAGCTACCTTCACCGCTGAGGAAGGACTACGACGCAGAGAGCTGGGAGATGGCGAGAACGCTCCCGCCGCTCAATTCGATCCTGTTCATGGCCGTCAACGACGAGATCCAGGATCTTCTGCAACGGTACGACCTCCTGAGCATGTCGAGCGGCCTCGAGATCCGCATGCCGTTTCTCGACTGGCGGCTGGTCAGCTACACCCTCTCGCTGCCCGCTGAGAGCATCCTCGGCAATGGTTTCACCAAACGCGTCCTGCGCGACGCCATGATTCCGTATCTTCCCCCGCAGATACTGCAGAGAAGACAGAAGCTGCAGTTCCAGGGTCCGGTCAAGCAACTGCTCCAGGGGCCGCTCGAGTCCTGGCTCGACCGGTATGCGACCGCCGGCCGTCCGGCGCCCGATGTGCTGGCGACCGGCAGCTATGCGGAGATCAGCAACTTCGGACGACGCCTCGTCCGGCAATGGCGGGAAGAAACCTACCCCCGCCTGGCCCAGGCCCGAATCGCCGCCCTGCAGAAGCAGCATCGATCCGATCCCGCAGCGTTACGGCTCCACACGCAAACGATCTGACTAGCCCCAGACGCGGTCCGCCACCCGGGCGACCAGCTCGAGCTTGCGCCACTGGACGTCCTCGTCGATCAGGTTGCCTTCCCAGACGGAGGCGAAGCCGCACTGCGGCGAGATCGCGAGCTGCTCGAGCGGGAGGAAGCGGGCGGCCTCGTCGAGCCGGCGTACGAGCCCGTCCTCGCTCTCGAGCTCGGGCACCTTCGTGCTGACGAGCCCCATCACCATGATCCTCCCCTTCGGGACGTGCCTGATCGGCTCGTAGTCGCCCTCCCGCGCGACGTCGTCCCACTCGAACAGGAAGACGTCGAAGGGGAGCTCGGCGAACATCCGCTCGGCGATCGGCGCCAGCGAGCCCTCGAGGAACCAGTGCGAACGGTAGTTGCCCCGGCAGAGGTGGAGCGCGGTGGTCACCTGCTCGGAGACGCCGACGATCACGGCGGCGTCGGCTGCGAGCGCCTTCGCGAGCAACGAGTCGACGTCCTCGCCGAGCTCGGCGAGCGCGGCCCGCGAGTGCCGGTCGACCAGCAGCGGGTAGATCGGGAAGTCGAACTGGACGTAGCGGGCACCGGCTGCGATCGCGTCGGCGACGAGCTCCCGGTAGATGCCGATCATGTCGGCGACCAGCTCGTCCCGGGTACGGTAGGCGCCGTCCGCGAGCCCGGTCTCGGGAAAGAGCAGCATCGACGGGGCGGGAAACGTGACCTTGAACGGGTGGTCCGTGATCGAGGCGAGGAACGCTGCCTCCAGCGCGGCCGGGCTGCGGACCTTCCGCACCGGGCCCGTCACCATCGCTGTGCTCGGCGGCGACACGAGCTCGCCGGTCGAGTCCGTGAACTCCATCTTGCGCGGGTTGGGCGAGATGCCGTCGATCCCTTCCCAGAGCGAGTTCTCGAACACCCCGCGGCGAAGCTCCCCGTCGCTGACGACGTCGAGCCCGATCTCGATCTGCCGCCGGACGGCTGCTCTGATCGCGTCCTCGGCGAGCTCCCCGAGCCGGGCGAGCTGCCCGGCGCGCTCGGCCTCGACGAAGCTCGTGATCTGCGTGTCCTTGCCGGCGTAGATCTCCGCGAAGAGATCGCGCAGCGCCGGCGGGCGGAGCAGGCTGCCGACAACCTCGGCCCGCGCCGGGCGGCGAGGCGTCCGTGCAGCACCGTCACTCACGCAGGAACCGCTCCACGAGCGCGAGCGGGTGCTCCTTGTCCGCAAGCTTGTACGCGATCGCCGTCATCCGGAACGAGTCCTGGAGGTAGAAGCGTTCGTAGAGCTCGCTGCGCCCCGCGAGCGCCGAGCCGACGAAGTCCCACGCGAGCCGGAAGGCCCGGATCCTGCGCTCGGCGGGAGCGTTCCGGGCCTGGAAGTACTTCTCGATGTCCGCGCGCCACGGGCCGTCCCAGTCCGCTTTCGAGGGCGTCGCCATGAAGCCTCCGCCACCGACGAGCTGCAAAAGCTCGAGCGCGCGCGGGATCCACTTCGGCATCAGGCCGCGCAGCGCGGCGAGCGGGCGCTCGTTCGGCACCCAGTCCTCGGCTCCCTCGGCGCGATGCGAGCCCGCCTCGGCAGCGATCACGCCCGCCTCGGTCATCGCCAGCATCGACCACAGCTCGCCGAGCTTCTCCTGCACGTGGTCGAACTGGTTCACGCCGGTCATGTCGGCCAGCAGGTGACCGAGCCCGAACGCGAACTCGAGCTTCGCCCAGGCCCGCGTCATCGCCTGGTGGAGGATGTGCGCCCGCCAGCCGGTGGCGGTGATCACCTTCGTG